>DASYBA010000079.1:0-2940 GCA_036501005.1 Candidatus Xenobia bacterium
TGGCCCAGCCACCTCTCGAACTTCTCCCGCAGGGTCTGAGGCAGCATGCGCCGGCCCTCCAGGGCCGATACCAGGTCGGCCAGCGATCGCTCCACGACGGCGACCTGGCCGGCCAGAGCCCGGTTGACCTCTTCCAGCAACGGCTCGGTGGCCGACGAGAGCACGCTGGCCGACATGCTCGAGAACCGCTTCTTACGGGCCGACACGGCCAGCGAAGCCAGTTCACGGGCCGGAGCCCGCTTCTCGACATGGCGCAGGTTGGCGACATACACGCCCAGCTTTTCCTGCGTCTCCGGCCGGTTGAGCCCGATCTCGTACTCCTCCAGCCCCGCCTGGATCAGGGCTTCAAAGTGCTCCGGGGGGGGCAGGTCGACTTCCTGGCCCGGCTCGAACCCGCAGGCGCATCGCCAACCCAGCGCCAGGGCCTCGGCCACGTTCGCCGTGCAGCGACGGGGCACGCCCGAAAACGCCTTGCGGACCCGCCCGATATCGTGATCGACTGGAATGGTGTAGAGTTTCGACAGCCGTTCCAGCAGCCGCCAGCCGGCCGTCTGGGGCAGGCGGGCCAGGGCTTCGAACTGCTCCTGCCCGTACCATGCCTGGTGGGCGGTTCGATACCAGTCCAGGTACTGCTCCCGAAACTGGGTGTAGGTCATCCACACCTCGGCCCACCGATCGCCGGCCACCACTTCGTCCAACTGGGCGGCCGAGCGGCTCAGCTCGACCCAGGCGGTCGACAGATGCGGTGGCATGGCCCCCCGGAATCCCGACACGGCCTGGAAGAATCGCAGCCACTGGTCGAGGCTGGTGGCGAAGAACGTCTTCCACCGCACCAGCAGGGTGTGACGCTCGCCCGTATCGGGTTCAACCGCGTCCAGGAGCCTGACCAGGCCGTCCTTGGCGTCCAACCCGGGCCGCACCGTCTGCACGCAAACCTGCAGGTGCGCCGCGATGGACCGTAACTCGGCCCCCGGCACGCGAGTAAAGGCCTGGTACCCGCGGTGCTTGTCCAGGATCGACTCGACCGAGTGCAGATCGGAAGCGAGGACGACTGCGTTCTTCTGCGCGGCCTGCCACAGCTCGCGCTGAGCGCTCAAAGTCAGGGGCCCGTCGCCGGGCACGTCGGGCAGGAGAAAGCGCAGGAGCGGCAGGCGCTCCCGTTCGGCCCCCTCCAGCACTCGTCCCTCCCCTACCGCGTCGATGCGGTGGTCCCGGAACTGTTGGGGGCCCTTGACCGCCTCGGCCCGCCCTTGATGGTAGAGGGTGCAGCACCCTTGCCACGCCAGCACCGCCAGCGTGAAGTTGAAAAGCTCCCGCTTCATGCCCCACGGCCCTTTGCGAAACACCTGGTAGAGCGTCGGGTACGGGACAGTCTGACCGGGCAGAATGGCGGCCGTCATTTCCGCCAGCAGCGGATGCGTCTGCACGGCCGCCTCGATCACCCACTCCCGCTGCGTCTTGCGCACCAGGCCGAGGCGAGACACGACGCCATCGAGTTGCTTTTCGACATTCTGTTGAACCGCGGCATCCTTGGCGATACGCCCAGGCACGACGACCTGGCCCCACACCCGTTCCAGATCCTCGGCGTGGTGCTCGACCACCGTAGGGTGAATGCGACCGTGCTGCGGAAAGAGCTTCTCCAGACCCCGGGCGAACACCGCCAGCAGGCTCCGTTCGAAAGGCAGGATGCCCACCTCCTGGGCCCGCTCCACCTGCCCGGAGGCGAACATGAATTCTCCTCCGTGATAGCAGTCGACGACCACTTCTCTCAGGTGCGCCATGGCAGGGCCCAGGAGGTCGTCGGCGACCTTGGCCAGCCCCTCGGACTCGGCCGCCACCTCTTCCTTGACCCGCTGCAGCGCCATGGCCCGCAGGCAGGCATCGAGGCCGGCCGCGGAGGGCTCGCGGGGCACCCAGGCCGCCGTCGTCCCGGCAAACCGGCGCGCCCGCACGTAATCGAACAAGCGACGGGCCTGCTCTTTCTGCAAGGTCACCTCGTGCGGCGTGCCGATGAGCAGGAGCCAGTCTCGTTCAGACGTCTCCATGCCCGTCACTGCGGTGCTGAAGCTGTCGACCGGGAGGTGGCGCAGGTCCTGCAGTTGGACGGTGCCATCCCGCCGCGAGTTCTGCCAGTACAGGTACTTGAACTTGAACGACTCACCCGCGAGTTCGGCCAGCGGCAGGTACTCGGTCGAGATGAGCTTGAGGATGCGGATCCACAGGTCGGGCCCGACGTCCATGCCCCGCAGCGCCTGCCGCAGGCGAGCCTCAAGCTGCTGGCCGGTGTTGGCCTTCAGATCGATGGAATAGACGGGATCGGCGCCGCCGCTCGCTTTGACGTAGCTGCTCTCCGTCGCCAGACGATGGAGAATGCGCTCTTGCAGATACATCGAGTCGATATCGGATGCGACGGTCGACACCGGCCTCACCACCAGGGCGGCCAGCTCCTTTACCGTCCGAGGCCGCTCCAGAGGCGACAACTCGGTGAGAATCATGATCTTGACACAGCGTAGGGCCAGGTCCTTGTCGCGCGCCGATTCGAAAAGGCGGGGAATGTCTTTCTCCAGAAATTGCCAGACCGTATTGACGTACGCCCCATGGTCGGGATGCTCGCTGATGCGATCTCGAAAGTGGTCGAAGATGGCCTCGCAGGTCAAGAGTCGGTGCGGCGGTTCGGCCAACAAGCCGGGGAGGTTGGGCGCACCCGCCAACCGGGTGTGGACGAAGTCGACGACGCCCCGATGCCGGGAGAACAGGCCCATCAGGTTCTCCAGCATGGTCAGGGTGGCCGGATGGACCGGGTAGATCCGATAGAAGCGCTCCCGCGTCCAGCCCACCTGGGGGTAGATGTCGCTCAGCATCTTCCAGGCCGCCTCGATGGAGGCCTCGGCCCCCGGCTTCTTGCGCACCAGGCGCTTCTCGATCAGATCTTCGACGTGG
>DASYBA010000080.1:0-3417 GCA_036501005.1 Candidatus Xenobia bacterium
TCATCGAGGAGGGTTCCCCCCAGGCGATCCTGGCTGCCCTGCAAGCGGTGCTCTCAGCGACGGCGACCGCGGTCAAACGGAACCAGCGGTCGCGAAAGGACGCGGCCGTCCACCTCGGAGGACTGGGATGCCTCATTGGCGTACTGATGACCTTGTTCCTGGCCGGTCTCATGACCCTGGCGCAGAGGCATTTGAACCTGACCGGAACGGAGGCTGACCCGACCACCCCCGGTCTGACATCGGGCTACGTACTGGTCGGCATGGTGGGGATCGGTGCCCTGGCAGCCGGACTCTACGTTGCCATGGGGAAACGGCTGGCAGGGGGCTTCGGGGTTTCGCACCCCGACCATGTCAAAGTGGCGTCCGCGCTCCGCCTGGTCGAGGCACTGGGACAGCTCTTCCCCTCGCCGGCGACCATGGCCATCCGACTGGACATGCAACACTACAGTCACGGCGGTTCGAGTACGCTGGTGGCCCAGGAGCCAGTGGAGGGCTGGTCCCAACCCGTGCGCCGGTTTCAGCAGCGCATCAGCCACCCATGGCTGGAGTTGGACGTCACGGGGCCGTCCACTGTGGCCTTGCGGATAGAGCGTCGCGTCCACCGCGAGGATACCCCCACTCGCGTGCTCAGGGACGATGACGGTCGGGATGAAGTGGAACGCCGAGTGTCCGATTGGATCGTCGACCTCATCCATATCGAATGTGCCGGTCTCCAGGCACCGCGGACGCTATCGTTACCGGGCGGTGCAACGGAGTGGCAGACGGCCTGGAAGTGCCGCTACCGGGGTGAGGAAGGGGGGGCCGAGGTGACGAGCGACGGCGACGGCCGGCTGGACGTGCGCACCCCGGGGACCCGGCTTGAATTCAACTACGTGCAGCCTTTCAACCAGCCTTTGGACCAGCCCTTCGGCCCGACGGCCGAGGAGTATGCGTGGAGCAACGACATGCTGAGCACCGTTCTAAGCCTGCAGCAGACTGCCGACGCTGTCCTGGCGGTGCTTCGAAGCCTCCCGACCCCCGCTCCTGCGGAATCCTCATCCACGCCACGGTCACGGGATCACTGACCCAAAAGCTAAAGGGCCAGGGCCAGGCCTGGTCGGCGTTGCGGTGGAGTCAAAGCCTTGAACTGCAACCGTGTTGAGGGCATAGGCGGCGCGAACAGGGCGTAATCGCTCCGGTGCCCCAGTTCGTGGAGGAGCCCGGTCTCAGGGTGCCCCTGGGGGTCGAACCTGGCGACCTCTCGCACGGTAAGGAGCGGGTTGAGGATGGGGCTGCGCCCGATAGGTCTAGGGGGTCTAGGGGTGGGAAGGGGTTATCGGGTGGGCTACGGCGCTCTGCGATGGGAATTTGATGTGCCAGAGCATGCGCGTTACTTTTTCTCGGGTGACCATGATGTCCAGGTCACTGTCGGGAAAGTGGTATTGCAGGGAGCGTGTGTTGGGTTCATTGCTGTTCCAGCCCTCGGGCGGCGGACCCAGGGCAAAGACGACGTCCTGCGGTGTGCTGCCCAGTCGCACCGCACCTTTTGCCGTTCGGTACTCGTTGCCGATGATGCACAGCACCTTGCCGGACGCCGTGAAGCTCACCGTAGGCTTGCCGTTCCAGGTACAGGTCTTGGAGCCCCATTCAGACCAGCTTCCCATGCCGTCGTAGGCGGTCAGGGGACCCTGGCCGTCGGCCGGTCCAAGACGACGGTAGACCTCCGCCCTGGAAAGCCCCGGTTCGATGCCGTTCAGGCCCATGGCGGGGGCGACCGGCGGCGTCACGTGCGACGGATGCCAGATGCGGAACATGCCACCCACTGCCGCCAGCACCACGAACAGCACTGCCACGTGTCGCATGCCGTCTCACTTCGAGGGACGCTGGAGCCCCTCCTGGGCCGCCTGGTAGTCGGCGGGGGTGTCGACATTCACATGGATGCCAGGATCTTCTACGGGCACCAGGCGGCGCTCCGAGTGTCGAACGACGCTGCGGGCCCCCGCGGCGGGCGAGGCCGATAGAAGCTCGCCGTACATGGCACGTGAAAAGATCACAGGGTGACCAGGCCGGCCGTCAAACGGCTGGACCATCCTCCCGTCAAACGCCTCCAGGAGAGCCCTCAGGGTGTCTTCCCTTACCAACGGATGATCCACCGCCCACACCAGCAGGGCGTCGCTATCGGCTGGCAAATCGCGGAGCGCACACTGGAGCGAGGCCAGTTGCTCGCTGTCAGACTCGGGGTTCACCACCCACCGCACGGGCATGTCGGGTCGCTCGAATGCCCCGGGCACCACCACTCGAATGCTCCGTACGGGCACCTGCCTGAGGATGTCGACGATGCGGCCCAGAAACGTCGTTTCCCCCAACGGGAGCATCGCCTTGGGCCGTCCCATCCGTCGGGATGCCCCAGCGGCCAGGACGACCGCATCGATCAGCGAAGCCACTCCTGCAGCACAGGCCAGGGTTGGGCGTTCAGCACTCGATCGGGCGGCACCCAGGCGCGGCGGGCCAGGCGGATGCCGTGTCGCATATAGGACAATTCTCCAATGGTGTGACTATCGGAATCGAGGCTGACTCGCCCGCCCTGTCGAATCCACTGCATCGCTTTCTCTGGCGACGCATCCAGGCGGTGCGGGCTGCCGTTCATTTCCAAGGCCGTTCCCGTTCCTATCCCCGCGGCCAGGAGCCGCTCCCAGTTCACCGCAAGGCCGGAACGTTTCAACAGCAGGCGCCCGGTCAGGTGTCCGATGATGTCGACGTGCGGGTTTCGCATGGCCGTCAAGATCCGATCCGTCTGCTGCTCAGCAGGCAGGTCGAACTGACCGTGCACCGATGCCACGACCACGTCCAGTTCTGCCAGCACTTCGTCGGGAAAATCCATGCGGCCATCTGTGAGGATGTCGCATTCGGTGCCCTTCAACAGTCGAAAGTCGTCCCACTGGCGGTTCAGTTCGTCGATTTGCCGCCCCTGCTCCATGAGGCCCTGCGGACTCAGCCCCCGGGCCACCTTCAGCGATTGCGAGTGGTCGGTAATGGCCAGGTATCGATAGCCTTTCTGGCGAGCCGCCGCGGCCATCTCCTCCAGGCTGTTGGCGCCGTCGCTGAACGTCGTGTGCGCGTGAAGGTCTCCCAGGATCCGATCGGCCTCGACCAGGGGAGGCAACCCGTGCTGTTCAACCCAGGCCACCGCACCGTCCCAACTGCGAAGTTCGGGGGGAATCCAGGGCAAGCCCAGGGTTCGATAGATGTCGGTCTCGTCCCCGAGTCCTAGCTCACCTCGGGCTTTCAAGGCAGAGACATGACCTTCGGGCCCCGTCCATTCGATCATGGTTCGCCCGATGAATCCAGGCTCTGTCCGGTGAAAATACACCGGACAGCCCCTGGCCGTGTGCGTCAGCCAGCCGTCGGCCGTCTGGAACGGCGTATCCAATAACGAAG
>DASYBA010000081.1:0-3154 GCA_036501005.1 Candidatus Xenobia bacterium
GCGGCAGGTTGCCGCCCGGATAGAAGGCCGTGATGATGCCCAGATGGTAGGGGAGATCGCCGACATTGTTGTTGTCCGCGGTCCAGATGGAGGGAGCGCCGGGTGGGTCGTCGGCGGCCGCCCGGGCGTACCCCGAGAGCGGAAAAACCTGTAGGATGAAAAGGATGAGCAATCCATAGACGACCGCCTCGACGGCGCCCAGGCGCGTCCATCGGACCTTCACGCCGCGCAGGCCGAGGATGGGCAGGCCCACCAGGACGGCCGTGAACAGGACCGATGCAAAATTGAGTCCGACAGCCAGCGATTCGACGAAGCCCCCCAAGGCCAGCATCGTCCAGCCGGTGATGGCCCCCCCGATAATGCGCACGCCCATGGACGCATCGTCCAGGTACCGCCACGTCAGCGCAGTGCCGCCGGCCGCGGTCAGACCCAGGACCAGGAGGGCCCAGAACACTTAAGAGAAGCGGTGCTGGAGCTCGCCGAAGTGCGTTCGATATTCATCCAGTTCGTGCAGGCCGGCCTCGAGGGCTGAAAACGGGCCATCCAACGACCCGGTATCGCCTCGGGCCACGTAGGCCTGGGCCTGCTCCACCGCCTGCAACAGATTCTGCAGGGTGGTGATGGTGCCCCGAATGGCTTCCTTGACCTCGGCGTGGATGCGGTCTCCCCGCAGGGCATCCTGGCTGCCTTTCAGCCCCTGCCGATAGGTGTTCTGCAAGGCTTCCAGGCGCTGCTTGAGCTGGGCGGTCGCCCCGGAGTGGGCCAGCGTGCGCAGCGCTTCCACCGCCGCCATGGCGTTGACCTCCCCGCCCCCGCCCACGATGTCCGTCTCAGTTCGCTCCGAGAAAGTGAGGGGCAGCATGAACCGGCACTGCTGACACGACGTTCCCCCGCGCTGGTTTCGATGGCCGCACTGCGGGCACTGGATGGTGGCGGCCTCTTCGGCCTTGCGCTGGTGATCCTGGTAACGGGTGCGAATGATGTCGAACAATCCCTTGAGAATGACGTCAGCCTTGGCCATGCTGGCCAGGCCTTCTTCGGTGCGGTGGTTGTTGCCCTCCGAGAGCCCGTACTGCAACTCTTCGAAACCGCTTCGATAGGCTTGGAAGGCCGCCTCGTGAATCTGCATGGTCTGGTTTACGCCGGGCTGCCTCGTCTCGGTGCCCGGCATGTAGTGCGGGAGCTCCAGGTGGGCCAGCTTTTCGCCGAACTGCTCCAAGGCAAAGTTCATGGCCTCGTCGGCGATCCCGCCTCCCTGGTAGCTGCGGACCGCGGCGGTCAACTCGGCCAACGGTGCGGACACTTCAGTATGCGGAGCGCTCTCCATGGATCCTCCTATAGATCGGTATACTTGACGTTTCGCCCGTAGGCGAGCGGGACGGGGTAGCGGGCCTCGTTCTTGGCCATCTTCTGCCGCAAGGCCTGCGAAAGATCGACGTCGCAGCGTAAAGAGAGCATAAGCAGCCAGTAGAGGACGTCGGCCATCTCATCGGCCAGCCGCTCGCGGCGGGCCGGATCCTGCAGATCGCTATCGATAGCGGCTTCTTTCTTGAAGCGGAAGAGGTCGAGGATCTCGCCCACCTCGACACTCAGGCACAGGGCGACGTCCTTCGGATCGTGATACTGCCGCCAGTCTCGAGCGTCGCAGAAATCCTGGCAAACCTGTCGCAGGGCGGCCACCGTGGTATCGCTATCGGACGGCACGCCGGGCTTCCTCGACCAGTTCAATCATGGCGGGACGCACGCCGTCGGCACTCGCCAGGGGGGATCGGAAGCCGAGGCGCACCAGACGGGGGCCTGCGGTCTCTTCGGCCTGGATTTCGAACCCGTACCGATCGACCTCGGTCATGCGGGCTTTCGTGACCTCCGCCAAGCGGGCCAGATGGCGGCACATGAGGACCAACGCCTCGCCATGATCGTCGTTCATGTGCTGGAGAATGCCCGGTGCGTGGGGCACGATGGGATCCGGCACAGCAGTCTTCCAGGCCGGGGCGTCAACCCAGGACATGCGGCCGAAGCCTCCGATGAAGCGGATGGCCTCTACCTCCATCCGATAGAAGACGAAATCACGGAAGTCGACATAATAGCGCGCTTGCGGAATGCGGGCCAGGTACCGGTCGCGGACGAGCGACCGGTCGACGGGGGTCGTCCGCCCCAGCAGCGTGACCCGTCCGCGGGCCAGCGGATTGAAATCGGGGCTGGTCTCGGCGACCAGCAGGGAGCTTCTGGGGTCGGCCTCCAGGTTGATGGTGTGCTCGGCCAGGCGACTGATGAGAAAGATGGGGGCGTTGTCGTCGTCCAGGGCAAAATGGGCGAGGGAGCCGTAAGGGTAGCCAGGAGGGTCCTGGGTGATGGTCCCCATGGTGCCGTACAGCGCCATCTCTGCAATGGTTCGGCTCCATTCCGCGTGGTTGAGGCCCGGCTGGAGGATGACGGGGCTGAGCCCACCCGTGGGCCGATCATGGTCCTGACTCGACATTGCCCGCCATGGTTCTGGCAGGCCCCTCCCCCTCCCTCCAGGAAGTCAGGACCCATGCGGGGTCTGGTCTGGTTGTCGGTGTTATGGCTGGTGCTGGTCGGTTCGGCCCAGGCCAGAGAGAGGGCAGCCGTGCTTTTCGTCAACCGGGACGGGAGCTTGCTGGACGCCCCCCGGCAGCAAACCTGGGAGGGCCCGGCGCTAACAGCCCTGGCGTCGACTGACCTCGCCTTCGAACCTGCCGCGGCCCTGTTCGATAGTCTCTCTAGCGTGGCCCTGCCCCTCGCCCGGGTGGCGTCTTCGGATGCCATGAAGGCCCACTGGCTGGTCATGGTGACCGTGACCAACCAGGTCGCGCTGGTCGATGCGGTCAAGGACGAAGTCTATTGGCTGGGCCGAGCCGATGGAGCCAAGCCGGATCAGGTCATGCGACAGGTGGCCGACCTGGTCGGCAAACGATTGTCCCGGCTCACGGAAGAGCAGGGCCCAGTCGTCGGTAACACCGATAGCCACATGTACCATCTCACCTCCGCCGACCACACGGATCCGGCCCGGCTGGTGAGGTTTCCCGACGAGCAGTCCGCACGAGCCGCCGGGTACCACGCCTGCCCCATCTGCTTCCCAGCCCCGGACCCCGAGCGGGAGGATGTGGGGCCGTCCCTGTCCCAGGTCATGCGC
>DASYBA010000082.1:0-4467 GCA_036501005.1 Candidatus Xenobia bacterium
CGCGCGTTGCGCGGCGGCCGACGGGCCCGCACAGGAGCTCGTCGCATGGAAGATCAGAATCCTATCATCCAGGGCCTCAACCAGCTCATGACGGCCAACGGGTACAACCTGTACAAGGACACCAACCGGGCCCGCGCCGACGACCTGCTGGTGCGACAGAAAGTGTCGGGGCTGCTGGGCGACACGGCCAATCGCCTGGCGGCCATGGCCTCGGACTATCGGCGAACGTGCATGCCGCCCTCGACGCGGGAGCACCCGTTTCCCTCCGACGAGGCCATGGCGCCCATGCGGCAGATGGAGAGCCTCAAGGGCAAGCTGTCGACGCTGTCGTCGACGGTGCGCGGCCTGCCGGTGCCCACCGCAGATCGCACCTGGGCCAAGTTCCGCAGCGAGAAAGACCTGCTCAACCAGTTGCTGATGTGCGACTACGAGCTGATCCGCACCATCCAGTCGGTGAGTGACACGGTCGACGGACACAGCGCCCCGACCTGGACCCTGGGCGACGGGCACCAGGTCGAAACGCTGCTGGGCCAGTTCGAGCAGCAACTCCGCCACCGCCAGATGTTGTTGCAGTCCTCCTAGCCCTTGACCGCCTTGACAGCCAAATTGTTTAAGGTATATTAAATTTAAATGCACCGAAAGTATGTTCAGGTTTGACGAGGCGCCCCCGTGAGCGAGAGCGAACCGACGGCGACCGACATCGAGGCGCAGGCACGACTGCTGGAGAGCCTGTTGCCGGCCATCATGCGGGCGATTTTCACCCTGCCCAGCAACCATGCGGTGAACGAGCTTCCCATCGCCCAGCTTCGCTTGTGCAGCCTGCTGCGGGTTGGGCCGTCCAGCATGTCGGCCTTGAGCCGGGAGATGCACACGTCGGTCAGTGCGGTGACGCAGATGGCTGACCGCCTGGCGTCGGCCGGACTGGTCGAACGCTGCGCCGATCCGGAAGACCGCCGGGCTCGGTGCTTGCGGCTGACCCCCTACGGGCAGGGCATCATGGCGTCCCGTCACAACGTTCGGGTGCAGGGGGCTGTCCGAGCCCTGGCCGGGCTGCAGCCCAACGACCGCCAGGCCCTGCTGGGCCTGTTGGAAACCTTTCTGCAGGCCAGCCAACAAAGCCCGCCCGGCCAGCCCGGGGCTGAAATCACCCGTCTACAGACATAAGGACGTTCATGACCAGACACCAGGTGCCCACGCTTCTACTCTCTCTTCTCCTGGCCGGCAGCCTATGCGCCATGGCCGCCCCCATCGCCCCTCCGGCGCCCCCCTCACCTCCTTTGGTTCCGGCCACCCCACTGGCGACGCCCACTTCCCCGACCGATCTTCCGACCGCGGCGCCGGCGCCGTCCGGGGCTCCGGGGCGGGCTTATGCGCCCGACATGTCGCCTATGCAGATTCCCCCGCCGCTGACGCTGCCGCCGCCCGCACACCTGTCGCCGGACGTCCCCGTGCGGCCTGTGACCATGGACGAAGCCGTGACCCTCGCCCTGCGCCATCAGCCCAGCATCGACAGCGCGGCCGCGGGCGTCAACCTGGCCGTCGGTCGGACGCTGGTGACGGCGGCTCCGGGCAATTTCCAACTGACGTTGAGCGGCACGTACGACCTCATCAATACGGAGATTGGCAACCCGCCGGGCAGCGGGGGCACCGGGTCCTCCTCCAGCAGCTCCAGCAAGAATTCCACCGACACCAGCAGTGGCACGACCACCACCGGGACCGGGACGGGGACTTTGGCGCAGGGCGGTCCGGCCGGGTCGACGCAGAACCAGGCTGCTTCTAGCGGGAGCAGGAGCCTGGCGGGCCAGACCGGGCTCACCGCGAACGTGACGGCCAGCCAGCTAATCTGGGATTTCGAACACATCCGCAACCTGGTGCGCCAGTCGCAGGAACAGGAGCACGTGGCGGAGGCCACCCTGACGCAGTCGCAGGCAGACACTGTGCTGACCGTCAAGCAGAGCTTCATCACGTACGTCCAGAACCAGCGGTTGATCCAGGTGCAGGAGGTCAACCTGCACGACCAGGCCGAGCACCTGCGGCAAGCCGGAGGCCTGTACCGGGCCGGCACGGGTCTGCCGTCCGACGTGGTCCAGGCGCAGGCGGCCGTGGCCGACGCCATCAATAGTCTCATCGTCGCCCAGAACAACTCGCAGACGGCTCGCATTGCCCTGGCCAAGAACCTGGGCATCGACCCGCGAACGCCCCTCCTGACAGCCCCCAGCGACGAGGCGGAAGTCGATGACAGCGATCTGCAACGCCTTATCGACCTAGGCATGCAGCTTCGCCCCGAAGTGCAGGAAGCGATCTACACGGTGCGGGCCGGCCAGTACGGTCTCAAGGCCGCGGAGACCACCAACTTTCCGACCGTGTCCGGCTTTGCCACCATCGAGACGCTGCCGTTCGGCTCCACCCAGGTCAACCTGTTGACGGCCGGCCTCAACATCAACTGGCTGGCCCTGGACGGGGGCACCCGACGGGGGCAGGTCTTGCAGGCCAAGGCGTTGCTGCAGCAAGCCCTGGATCAGTTGCGAACCGCCCAGATCACGGTGGTTTCCGATGCGACCACGGCCTGGCTCAACCTGCACTCGGCCCTGCAGCAGTTGGCCGACCTGCAGGTCAACGTGCGGGCCGCGCAGGAGACGCTGCGCCTCCAGACGGGCCGCTACGCCGCCGGCATTGGCACGGCACTGGACGTGCTGGACGCCGAGGCCACCCTGGTGGTGGCCCTGACCAATCAGGTCAACGCGTTGGCCAGCGTGGAGACGGCTCGGGCCAACCTCATGCACGCCATCGGGACCCCGCCGCCCCCGGTACCGCCGCTGCCCCCTGAGAACCAGGACAAGGTCCCGCCCGCCAACCCCTCGCCGCAGCCGCCCATTCCCATCCCAGCCCCGGTGCCCTCGGCCGCGCCCTCGCCGCCACCCAACATCGTCCTGCCCCACGTCGGCACGGGCCCTCAACCGGTGACCCCGGCGGCACCGCCGACGGGGAACCCCTCCGCGTCCGGGCCTGGCTCGGGGGTTCCCGCGGCGCCGCCCGTCAAGCCCCCGGTGCCGCCCAAACAGTAAAAGGAAACCCCGCTGCGACTGCGAAAACCCCCACTTTGCGCGAGAGGGATCGCTAGGAGGGCATGATGTTCGATCGTCTGATTAAGCTGTTCAAAGGGTGGTTCGGGCTCTTCGTGAGCGATCTCGAGACAAGGAACCCCAAGGCCCTTCTGGAAGCAGAGACCAACGCCCTGAGCGAGGCCATCGCCAACTACAACGTCAACCTGGCGAAGCAAGCGGCCCTTATCGAGCGGCTCAAGGGCCAACTGATCCGACAGAAGAAAGAGCTCGAGCTGACCACCGCCAAGGCGCGGGCCGTGCTGGCGGCGCAGCAGATGGAAGAAGCCGGCAAGCTGGCGCTGCAGGTCAAGAAACTGCAAGGCGAAATCGTCGACAACGAGGCTCAGTCCAAGAGCGCCGAAGAGATGTACGTCAACCTGAGCAAGCAGCGGGACATCTACGCCAACGACGCCAAGAGCCGTATCGAACAGATCAAGCAGAAGATGAGCAAGGCGGAGATCGCCGAGTCGCAGGCCAAGCTGGCCGAGATCGCCTCCACCACAGCCTTCAGCATGTCGGGCTCGGGCGCGACGCTGCAGCGTCTGGACGAAAAGCTGGACGAGCGAGTCGCACAGGCGACCGGCAAGGCCCGGGTGGCGCAGGACATGGCTCGAGGGGGCGCCTGGCAGGAGAAGGAGAACGAGGAGAAGGCCCTGCAAGCGCAGGCCCTGGCCGAGTTCGCCGCCACCATGGGCATGGAGGTCCCGGGGGCCGGCCCGCCGGTCGCCATTCCCGGGGCGGCACCCGCCACCCGTGAGCTGGGCCCGACCCAGGGCGCTTGACCCCTTCGGCCGTCCCCACCACCATGCCCGATCTCCTGCCCGCATGGGCCCAGGAGATGCGGGAGGTCTTCAAGGGCGGAACGGTCAGCCAGTTCCTCATCCACGGCAACGTCTTCGACCTGGTCAGCGATCGCACCAGCGATCCAATACGCTTTCTATCGGTTCGTGACTACCTGACCGAGGTCATGTTTGCTCGCTTCGAGGTGGTCCTGGCGTACAACCGGGGCACGGGGGTGCGAGCCGTCAAAGGCAAGGACGAGTTCCAGAAGTTTCTCAAGCTGTCCGACGAGTGGATGCAGACGTCGTATACAGGCAACCCGCTGCCCCGCGATCCGCTGGTGGCCTTCGACCTCATGGACCGCTTCGTTCGCTACAGCCACCACCGCACCGTCATCCAGGACGGCGTGCCCACGCTCTCGCCCATCAAGACGGCGGTCATCCTGGAGTTTGTGCAGTTCATGGTGCCGGCCGGCGAGGCAAGCCACCTGGGCGACGGCAGCACCGAGATTCTCATTCGCCTGCTGGACTGGGCGTCCGATCCCAACCTGGTGGGCTCCCAGGCAGTGGGCGTGCTGCTGGCC
>DASYBA010000083.1:0-3828 GCA_036501005.1 Candidatus Xenobia bacterium
GACGCCATCTTGCAGATGGCCCTGGACGTGACGGGGGCCCGCTACGGCATCGTGCGTCTCCTGTCGCCCGAAGCCACTCTCGTCACCGGCAGCGTGGCGGGCGAGAACCTGCAACGGCCTCTCATCGAGGCCCTGGCGCTCACCGACGAGACCATCACCGGATGGGTCGCCAGCCACGCCCAGCCGCTCTGCATCGCCGACGTGCGAGAGCCGCCCTGGAACAGCCGGTACTACCCCCTCGATCGGGATCGGGAAATGCGCTCGGAGCTAGCCGTTCCGCTGGTCGGCGGCGGGGGCCAGGTGGAGGGCGTGTTGAACCTGGAGAGTCCTCGGGTGGGGGCCTTCGGGGAGGGGGATCGTCTCTTGCTGCAGGCCCTGGCGACGCAGGCCGTCATCGCCATTCAGGAGGCCCGCCTGCTCGACGCCCTGCAGGACAGCGCCGAGCACCTGCTGTCGTGGCCCTGTGACCGCGTGCTGGACCGCCTGGCGGATCTGGCTCGCGACCTGGTGGGCGCCCGCGCAGCCTGCATTCGCACGGCTGACGCCGCACCGGGGGCCAAGCCCGATCTGGAAGTGCCCATCCGCACCCTCGGTACCCTGGAGGTCTACGGCCTGGCTCGCGCCGACGCCGAGTGGGATCGCAAGGTGCTGGGCTGCCTGGCGCACATGGCGGCCCTGGCCATGGACAACGAGCACCGTCAGCGCCTGCTGCAGCACACCCTCGAGCAGCGCACCGTGGCCGAGACGTTCGCGGCGGTCGGGGACGTGGCCGCCAACCTGCTGCATCAGCTCAACAACAAGCTCGGCATCATCCCCTTGCGGGTGCAGGGCATCGAAGACAAACATGCCGACGTGCTCGCCGGCAACGCCTGGCTGGCCCGGCAACTGGCGGAAATCCGCAAGAGCGCCCAGGAGGCCATGGCGGCGGTGCGAGACAACCTCAGCCTGCTTCGACCGGGCCAGCACGCCCCGGTTGGGCTGGGTGACTGTATCGAACAGGCGCGTCGCATGCTGTCGGTGCCGTCGACCTTCACAGTCGAGCTCCATGACGTGCACGCCTTGCCCAAGGTCAACGCGGATGCCCGCAGCCTGTCGATGGTCTTTCTCAATCTGTTCGACAACGCCGCCACCGCGACGGCGGGTGCAGGTCAGGTCGAGGTGCATGGGCGCTGCCGCGACGGCCACGTGCTGGTGGCCGTATCGGACAGCGGGCCCGGCATCTCCCGAGACCTGCAGGATCGCATTTTCGAACATAGCTGGTCCGGGCGCTCCGGCAAGCTGGGCTTTGGCCTGTGGTGGGTGCGGACGCTCATGACCCGGCTGGGGGGCGACATCACAGTCGACAGCGACGGGCGACGCGGCACCACGTTCCTCCTCAGTCTACCGCATGTCTGACACGGCCCTGGTCGTCGACGATGACGACGCCTGGCAGGAGATGCTGTCCGACATTCTCACCGACGCGGGGCTGGAGGTCGACGTGGCCGCCACGCTCGATGCGGCCTCGGGACTGGTGCGGGCACGACCCCATCGAGTCGCGGTCGTCGATCTCTCGCTGTCGGCGGCGGACCCGCACAATCGACAGGGGCTCGAGGTTTTGCTGCAGCTCAAGGAGTTGGACCCGACGTGCACCGCGGTGTTGTTGACGGGGTACGCGACGGTCGACGTAGCGGTCAGGGTGCTGACCGAGGGGCTGGCGGCGACCTGTCTGGAGAAAGAGCGGTTTATCCGCCAGGATCTGCTCGACCTCGTGCGCAAGGCCCGCCCCGCTCCCATCCCGACGGTGTCTCCGCCGGTGCCAGATGCCCCACGCCCCGGCGGGCACCGCTGCCTGGTGGTGGAAGACGACGCCGGCTGGCGGAGCTATCTGACCGAGCTGCTGGAGGAAGCCGGTCTGCGGGTGCGGGCCTGCAGCTCTTATGCTGAGGGCCTGGGGGCGATGCGCCGGGGCGGCTGGCACCTGTCGGTGGTCGACCTCTCCCTGGGCGGGCCCCGCCACAGCGAGGACGGCTTGCGCTTGCTGGCCGCCGCCCGGTCTGCCCGGGTGGCCACCCTGGTGGTGACGGGGACGGCCAGCCCGGACGACCTGGACCAGGCCTATGGACAGCAGGCGTCTACCTGCTTCGAGAAGCAGACCTTCGATCGGCGGGCCTTCCTGCAGGCCGTGTCGGAAGCGTGCCCGCCCCTGCCCGAGCTGTCGCCGCGGGAGCGGGAGGTGCTGGAGCTGGTGCAGGCTGGCCTGACCAATGAGGAAATCGGGGCCCGCCTGTTCATCTCCGCCAACACCGTCAAGGCGCATCTGAAGGTCATCTTCGACAAGCTGGGGGTGAAAACCCGGGCCGCCGCGGTGGCCAAGGCCTGGGGGCCGATCTCGGCGCCCGGCAAAAAGCAATAGGCGTTTAGGCTCATGCGGGGGTCCGGCGGACGAGCTATAACGGGTGTGGAATCGAGGTGCTGAAAATGAAAGCCCTGACCCCGCCGAAAAGCAAGGCCGTCGTCCAGCAGGATGCGTACGAAGTCAAGGTCACCATGCCATCCTGGAAGCACTGGTGGCCCAAGGTGTTCCTCCCCATCTGGCTGATGGGATGGGTCGTGGCGGCCGTAGCGACTTCCCTGCAGGCGGCGAAGGAGCCGGGAGCCGCTCTCATGGCCGTCCTCACGGCAGGGGTTTCCGTGTGCGGTCTCGTCTACTGGCTCTTCATGTGCTTCGGGCACGAGGTGCTGCTGGTGACACACCATCAACTCTGGCACCGCTACGAGCTGTTCGGTTGGTTTTACACCCGAGTGTATGCCGCTCAGGATATTCGCCGCCTGCGCAGTGTGGAACACACCATCCCATGGGGCCAGTGGCCGCAAGGGGCCATGGCGTTCGATTGGGGTTCGAAGACTGTACGCATGGCGGCTGGCATCGACACCGCCGAGGCCCACACCTTGCTGGAACTGCTGGGCACCCGCCTATCGCAAGCGGACTAACGCTGGCCGCCGGCCAGGGTCTCCAACGGGTGGTCGCGGTTGGCCTGGGTGGCCATGCGCTTCTGGAAAGCGTTGCCCGCCTGCAGGGCGATGGCGAGCCGGGCCTGGGCGACGTCCATCTCGGCCAGGCTCCGGGTCGCCAGCAGCAAGTGAAAACCCGATACCGTGTCGATCAGGATGCGAAGGGCCTCTTGGACGTGGCCCTGCTGTATATCGGACAGGGCGGCGTATTGCGAGCCTTGGGTAAACTTGTCGTACCATGCGGCCGCCTGTCGAAAAGGCAGCAGCAGCTTGCACACGGCCGCCGCCCACGCCTCGTCCTCCAGGGCGCCGACTCGAGACTGCTGGCAGACTTCAGCAAGCTTCTGCCACGTGGCCGTTTCGTCCCACGAGTGCCAACTCATATTGAACCTCCGTGGCCGCCCGAAAACAGCCAGAAGGGAGAGAGATCTCCTGGCCGCTTTCGGGTCGGACCCACTTTCTAGAACAGCTTGCCCAGACTCGTGGCCAGCCCTGCGTGCGAGCCGCCCTTCTTGTGCTCGTGCGGTTCCTGCGCGGCCGCCGGTCCAAGAGTCGGCCGCTCCGTCGCGGACGTTCCTACCGGTGATCCTACTGGTAACATATCTGACACCTCCATATCGATCTGTCTTTTGTCCTATCGACAGGATATCACGATGGAGGTCGGGTTGGCAGAAGCCTCCGGTTACCGCGATGTTAACCCAGTGAACCCGGCACTCGATTCTGTTTAATTCGGGTCTTCCGGATGAAGCGTACTTTTGCGTAGAGGCCGCTCGGCCTGAGTCCCTATCGGATCGGCCGCTCAGACGCCGCAGGGCTTTCTCTCCCCACCGCCCCCGC
>DASYBA010000084.1:0-5915 GCA_036501005.1 Candidatus Xenobia bacterium
TCACGACCGCTGCTCCCGTCCCAGCTTCTGCACTGTGGGCCCGCGCTGGGTCCTGCCCTCGGCAATGCCAAGCGAAGGCGGCTGAGCTGGCACGAGGCGGCCCAACCCATCCTTACTGCATTAGGTTAGTGCTTATGGGGCGCAGCCCCTGACGGCAGACGCCAGCTAGTAGTGGGCGAAGCCCGACGCCGCAGAGCTCCCCCAACTGCGAGCCGGGGGGGGCCCCCAGTGCAGCGCAGCGAAACGGCTGGGGGGCGGAGCCCTCGAGGCTGGGGGGCAGAGCCCTATGAGGCAGGGGTGGGGGGTGATGAACCCGAACCGATGCTGGCGCGTTTTGAGCCCGTGCCCAAACCCGGTGCGCAGATGGATGCATGTCAACGCTAGTACAGCTTCTCCAGGAAGTGGTCACCCGCGGCGGGTCGGATCTCCACATCCCGTCTGGCTCGCCTCCGCTCATGCGGTTCAATGGCGAGTTGTTTCCCCTGTCGGACAAGCCTCTGACGGCCGACGAATCGCACGACCTGATGATGTCGGCCCTCAAACCCGAGCAGCAAGAGGCGCTGATCGAACTGAAGAACCTCGACTTCGCCTACGAGGTTGAGACCATGGACGGCATGCGGCGCTTCCGGGCCAACGCTTTCTACCAGCGCCTCGGGGTCGACGGGTCGTTCCGAGCCATCTCGTCGACCATTCCCACCCTGGCGGAGCTGAAGATTCCCGACGTGGTCGGTTCCATGGTCAATCACCACCAGGGCCTGGTGCTCGTCACCGGTCCGACCGGGTCGGGCAAGACCTGCACGCTGTCGGCCCTGTTGAATATCATCAACGAAACGAAACCCGCGCACATCATCACCATCGAGGATCCCATCGAGCACATCCACGCCCCGAAAAAGTGCCTGATCAACCAGCGGCAGGTCGGCCTGCACACCCGGTCTTTCAGTTCCGCCCTGCGGGCTGCCATGCGCGAGGATCCTGACGTCATCCTGGTCGGTGAAATGCGAGACCTGGAGACCATCTCGCTGGCCATCACCGCAGCCGAGACCGGCCACCTCGTGCTGGGCACATTGCACACCTCGAGTGCCCCCAAGACGATCGACCGCATCATCGGTGCCTTTCCGGCCGGGCAACAGGCCCAGATCCGCACCATGGTATCGGAAAGCGTTCGCGGCATCGTGAGCCAGATCCTGATTCCCTCGACGACGCCCGGCGTTCGCATCCCGGCCATCGAGATCCTGATGGGCTGTGTGCCGGTTGCCAACGTCATTCGAGAAGGCAAGACGTTCCAGATTCCATCGCTCATGCAGACGGGGCGCAACCTGGGCATGCGCAGCATGGATGACGCCCTGCTGGATCTGCTGCAGAAAAAGCAGATTACCTCGCAGGATGCCTACGACTACGCGACCGACAAGAAGATGTTCGAGGGGCGTTAGCCCAACCGGAGGAGACAGGACATGGCGGGATCGGGCAAACCCTTTGACTTCAACCAGTTCCTTTCGAGCATGAAGATGCAGAAAGGGGAGGAGGCCCCGGCGGCCCCCACCCCGTACGGCGTCCCGACCGCTCGCATGCCGGCCGTCAGCGCCCAGACCACCGCCCAGTTCAAGGCAGAGGAGCTACCGGCGGCTCCCCGCCAGATTCCCGCACCCATCCCGGCCGCGCCGCCCCCCGAAACGATGCAGCAGACGCCAGCACCGGAGGCCAACGCCTGGCCCCAGCAGGAGACGGCCCAGTCGTGGGAGGCCCAGGGCGAAGCCCCTCAGGCCGAGGGCCAGTGGCCGCAGGAAGGCCAGGCGCAGGGCCAGTGGGAAAACCAGAACTGGCAGGAACAAGCGCCCGCCCAATCCTGGGAGGGCGGCGGCTGGGAGCAGCAGAGCGAGCAGGGCTGGTCGGAAAACCAGTGGACACAGCAGCCGGGTCAGGAATGGCCGCAGCAGGGTCACGAGCAGCAGCAGTGGGGCCAGGAGCAACAGTGGCAGGGCGGCGACTGGTCTGGCGGAGAGCAGCAGCAACAGTGGACCGGCCACGAGCAGGGCGGAGAGCCCCAGCAACAGTGGACCGGCCACGAGCAGGGCGGAGAGCAGCAGCAACAGTGGACCGGCCACGAGCAGGCGGCGTGGGGCCAGGGTGGTCACCCGGAGCAGCAGCAGTGGGGCCCGGAGACCGCGCAATGGGAGCAGTCCGAGACCGGCTGGGAACAGCACAGCGGATGGAGTGAAGGCCAACAGCAACAGCAAGCCTGGCCCGCGGAACAAAGCTGGGAACCTGAGGCCCAACCCCAGGCCCGGCCGGAGCCAGAACCGGCCCCATCGCCGGCGGCACAGTGGGCTCCACCGGCTGAGGTGGCCCCCCCGGTCGCAGCACCCGAGGCCGAACAGCCTTGGGCCGCCCCGACCACCCGCACGTCGTCCTTGTCGGTGACGCCCACCCGGCGCACTTTGACGCCCGAGCCAGAGCCGGTCGCAGCGGCGCCGGCACCGATGCCGGAGCCTCCTGCCGCGCCTGCACCGGTCGCCGTCCCTGCCCCTGTGGCGGCGCCGCGCATCGAGGCTCGGACACCGGCAGCCCCCCCTGCTCCTGCGGCGGAGGCCCGACCGGCCGCCGCGCCCACCCCCGCCGTGCCCAGGAAGAAGCCCGCTCCGAGCCGCATCACGGGCGTCGACCCGGCCGTGGTGGGCAAGATGATTCGCACGGATCTCTCCCTGCAGGGGTTGCTGGAGCAACTGGTGGCCGTCGGTGGCTCGGACCTCCATCTATCGGCGGGCGTGCCGCCGTGCTACCGGCTCAAGGGCGACATGGTGCCCCAGAACTTCGCGCCGTTGACCGCCCAGGAGATCGAGGCCATGCTGTTCCCGGTCATGTCCGAGGAGCAGCGAGCCCACTTTGAGGAGAACAGCGATCTCGACTTCGCCATGGAACTGCCTGGCCTGGCTCGCTTCCGTGTCAACTTCGCCCGCCAGTATCGGGGCATGCTGTCGGTCATGCGAATCATTCCAAGAGAGATTCCCAACCTCGCCCAGCTTGGGCTGCCCGCCGCCATCGACCGGCTGTGTCGCACCCGGCGGGGCATGGTGATCGTGACCGGGCCTACGGGCAGTGGCAAGTCCACCACGCTGGCGGCCATGATTAACGAGATCAACCAGCAACGGCAGGCGCACATCATCACCATCGAAGACCCTATCGAATTCGTGCACGACAGCAAGAAGTGCCTCATTACCCATCGGGAAATCGGTCAGCACGCGGTGAGTTTTGCCGACGCCATCCGGGCTGCCGTGCGTGAAGACCCCGACATCATCCTGGTGGGCGAAATGCGCGACCTGGACACGGTGAGCCAGGCGGTCAAGGCGGCCGAGATGGGTCTCCTGGTGCTGGCGACCTTGCATACGAACAACGCCGCCAAGGCCGTCGACCGTATCATCGACATCTTCCCGGCGGAAGACCAGGAGCAGATTCGAGTCACGCTCAGTGAAGCTCTCAAGGGTGTGGTCGCCCAGCAACTGCTCAAGAAGGCAGATGGCAAGGGACGGGTCGCGGTGCATGAGATCCTGATTGGCACCCCGGCTCTATCGAACCTCATTCGAGATGCCAAGACGCACCAGATTCCTGGGGTCATCCAGACCGGGCGAGACGTGGGCATGCAGCTCATGGATCAGGGCCTGATCGACCTCATCCAGAAAGGCCTGATCACCCCGGAAATCGCTCGGGAGAAAGCCACCGATTACCGGAACTTCCAGCGGGCGGGTATCAACCTGTGATCCCCGCACGATGGCGGTGGCTCATCTATGTCGCTCTGTTCTTCGTGGCGCAGGTGCTGGTCACCGGCTGTCAGCCCGAGTAGGTCTTAAAGCAGTGGTTGGTATGGAAGGCGCTCGGCGCGGCCGCTGAAGAGATCGGCCATGGCGTCGACCAGGGGCAGGCCCGGGTTGCGGGTTAACCACATGAACTCGCCGCCAGGGTTGATTTCCAAGAAGACGTGTCGCCCTTCCGGGGTCACGATGAAATCGGCCGCGCCGTAGTTGAGACCCAAAGCCGCGGTCAAGTCCAGGAGACGTTTCTCGACGTCGGCTGGGAGGGGATACGGGGCCCAGGAGTGGCGGACGCTGTCGGGGTCCCGTCGCCAGTCCAGCGACGAGGTATCGAATTGCTGCGAATCGACTGAGGCAGTGAACACCCGGCGGCCGATCACGGTAGCCCGCAGCTCCAGTCGCTTCGCAATGGTTTCCTGAAAGGTCATGGGACTGTACTTCAGGTCGTCCAGGCCCGACAGGTCGTTGGCCTTCAGCTTGCTGGTGAAGACCAGGTGCCCGAATCCGGGACCGGACTGCATCTTGCAAATCACCTGGCCGTCCAGCTCCTGGTAGAATTGGCGGACCGCCTCGGCGTCATTGGAGAACAGCGTGCGGGGAATATCGAATCCCAGGGTGGCCGCCAGCTTCAACTGGAGTTCTTTGTGTTCCGCGTAGACGACACGGCGCACCGGATCGATGGTCAACGCCGTCATGGCGGCCAGCGTGCCGAAGAGGGTCTTGCGAGACTCCTCGATGCAGGTGCGGCGGGCCTCTCCCAGAGCGAGGGGCAATTCTCGCCCAGCGTAGAAACGGCGATACCAGATGGTGTCCATCTCGGCCAGGGGAAAGCGCCCGTCACCGTTGACCAGCCATCCGCCGCTGTGGCCCGCCTGCCAGGTGGTGGTGATGCGAACCTGCAGGGGGTACAGGTCCGTGTCCAGACGCGCCGGCACAGCCCCCCTCTGGCGGAGGGCCTGTGCCACCTCGTGGGCGCCTGGATCCTTCGAATGGGTGACGAGCAGTATCGACATGGACCGTCGACCTATTGCTCGATGTCCTTCAAAGGAACCTGGATGCCGCTGGCCAGGGTGACCATCGGACCGTTGTTGCCCTGGTCGGGCAGTTGTCCGCCCCCCAGAGGGAGCATGCCGGGGCCGTCGATGCCGCCATCGTTGGGGTCGGGCGTATCGATTCCGCCCGTCGCGTTCATGGCGTTTGAATCGAGAGGCTGGCCGCCGGCGGCGGGCTGCGGGGCGGGTTCCTCATAGCGGGACCAGAACGGCGAAATGCCCCCCTCACCGCCCTCCGCCAGTTCATGCCAGTGGCGATGGCGGAAGATGCTCTCCATGCCGCCATGCCGTGGGGAGTGTTCCACGGTAGCAGGGCCGACGGGCCTGAGGGTGGGGTCGTAGGAGGGGGCGGTCGCACCCTGGAAGGGGCTCAACGCGTTCATATTGACTGGGTCCTTTCTCAACACGTTCCAATCTGCTGTTGAGTCTATTATCCCAGCCGACACAGGCCTTCGAAAGGAGCGCCTTGTCAATTATCTGTAACGGAAGTTAACCAGGGTTTGCGGTTGCGTAAATTTATCGCTTTTCGGGGATACGCCCCCCCTCTCGATGGTACCACGGGGCAGAAAAGCCTGGAAGACGGTCCAGGTTAACTATTGGTTATCGAAGTTGCCGCCGTTTTGCGGTCGGGTTAACGTTCGAAGAATTGGTCGCATGTTGCGGTGCGACCGGTCACAAATCTCGCCACGCTGGGAAAACTTCAGTGGGGTCCGGGGTGGTCCTGTTGCCGACCCACGCCTTCCAGATCTCGGGATACTGATGCTGGAGCGCAGGGACGGTGCCGTGCCGGATCAGGACGCGGTCGAAGGCTTGTTGAGGGCCTCCGTCCAGGCGGATGTGGAAGCCGTCGACGCCGGCTTGGATCTCGGTGAGCCGGCCGGGGGCATACTCTATAGCCCCCAGGCAGACCAGGCGGGACAGCAGGAAGCGGTTGAGGATGTCGGCTTTGGGGCTCAGGTAGTCCGCCGTGCCCCCGTTCAGCGTGACCTGGGTGTCGATTCGCAGACGTTGGCGGAGGTGGTCGTCGATACTCCCAGGAACGTCGAGTTCGGCATATCGG
>DASYBA010000085.1:0-4917 GCA_036501005.1 Candidatus Xenobia bacterium
CAAGGATTTCAAGGGTGAGCTCCAGGAGAAGACCCAGAAACGTTTCCGGGCCTTGCCCCGCTACTCGGTGGTCCGAGAGGAGGGGCCGCCGCACAGCAAGAGTTTTGCCGTGCAGGTGAACTTCGGTTCGAAGACTCTCGGCACCGGCGTCGGCCCCAGCAAGAAAGAGGCCGAGCAGGCTGCAGCTCGAGAAGCCCTGGATCAATTCGACACGCTGCTCGCCAACGATGAACCTCCGAGCCCTCCCGAACGGTGACGTTGTCCTGCAGCGGGGGCTCTGTCGCTTCCTGGCGGAGTTGCTGGAGCCACGCTGGTTGCCGAGCGCCTGGAGGGCGTCATGCAAAGGGGATAGGCAGTGGGAGTGGAACTATGCTGTCCACATCACACCAAGGAGCAAGCAAATGCTGGACAGCGGAGAGGGTTCCTTCGGGTTTCCCGGCCTGGGGGTGTCGCCCACGCCCGCGGCTGGCCCGGTCGCATCAACCGGGGGGAAACGTCGACCAGCCCTGCAGTTTTCGATACCCTGCCTGGAAGTCAACGAAGAAAAGGGGCCGCCGTCCTTCAACTATATTTTCTACGAACTGCCGTTTCCGCAGTTCCCCTTCAAGTTTCCCGACAACGCCGGGTTTTTCATTGCCAACGGGTGGTGCAACGGTCTGGGCGAGTACAAGCAGCGCATGCGCATCTACGGGCCCCGGCCCCAAGGCCAGAGCCTGCTGGACGAAGCGCCGCTGGTCGATACGGGTGAGCAGCCGTTCTCGTTGAAAGAGCGCGAAACGCCGTTCATGGCCATCAACTTCATCCAGGGCATGGAGTTCAAGGCGCCGGGGACGTATCGAATACAAGTCCTCCTCAACGACGAGGTGGCTCTCGAGTACCCCATGGTGGTTCGCCAGGCCCAGGGTCAGGGCCAAGGCCCGGGTGCCGCTCCGAAGAAGCCCTGACCGCCAGAATCTTCCTGACATGCTGGCTGATTTTCTGCGTCAGCCCGGCCTGGGCAACCCATGCCGACGACGCGGCCCAGGCCTTCTTTCAGGCGATTCGCCAACACCGATTTGAGGCGGCCTACCAGTTTCTGTCGGACGACATCCGGCGCCAGGTCGGACTGCCCGATTTCGTCGCGGGTGCCAGTCGCGTCGAAGCGTTCAAGCTGGGACGGCTCCAGGCCCTGGAGCGCTCGCCGGTCCTGGTCCGGTTCGCGGTGCGGGCCCGGCTGCGCATCTGCTACCAAGGGCGGCGTTACGACGCTTTGTACGGCGGCAACGCATCGCTCCATCCGGAGCACGGTTCGTGGCGGGTGCTGGAAGTGGAACTGAAGGTTCTGGACCAGCGTGCAGCCCCGCCCGGAGCCGTGTTCAGGTATTAGAAGGTAACTGCCCAGGGCGTGACCAAGAATGGGGCGCTGCCCGGCGCGCCAGAAACATGGCCGGCGGTCTGAGACGGAGGAGGCCAGGAAACACATGGGGGCTGAGAACCTCGGAGAGACGCCTTTAGACCAGCAGATCAGCGAGTTCCTCGAGAAGGCGGTCAAGCTGGTATCAGGTCAACGCGGTCTGGTCGTGACGCCCATCCAGGGCAGTCAGGACATGCAGGTGCGGGCGGCTCACAACCTGGACCTTGAATCGGTCTGGAGCAGCGGCCAGATCAGCCAGACCATTCTGCGCAAGGTGGCTTCCGATCAACAGGCACTGTTGACGCATAACGCCATGCAGGATCCCCGCTTTGCCGACACGACCAGCGTGGTCATCCAGGGGCTCCGTTCAGTCATTTGCGTCCCCCTGCAGTTGAACGATCGCTTCTGGGGGGTCCTCTATGTCGACAACCCCATCTACGCCGGGGCCTTCAAGCCAGCCAATCTGACCCAACTGAAGGAGTTCGCCGGCCAGATCAGCGCGGCCGTTCAGTCTTAAGACCAGGTGGCGAGTTGCTGGGTCAGGCGGCGCTCCTCTTCGAGCGTGCAGCCAAGCCAGCGGGCCTCGACTTCAAACCAGTCTTCACGGTGCATCTTGCGACACTTGGCGACCTGGACCGTGCCCGACAAGGTCTGGTCACCGTGCGAGAGGGTGAGTTCGGTGCCATTGGCAATCGGCGTACGGCTGGCCATGTGCAGCCGCCCCGGGGTGAGGTGGCGGATGAACCCCTGGTACTGCTGGCCGTCACCCGCGATGAACACCATGTTGCAGCGACGAGACAGGCGCAAGCCTTCCGGCGCCGGTTCGCTTTCGATATGCAGCTCGTCTCGCAGAAAGTCCAGCACCTCGTTCATGCGAACGCCGGCGAAGCCGGTGAAGAGGCACCCGACATCGTAGCCCTCGCCGTGCCAGGAGCGCCGGCACCAGATGCAGCGGCCGTCGATGGACAGTTCACGGCCCGCGCCGCCTTCGGCCGTCGGCCTGCCGTGCAGGACGATGTTATACTCCGTGCCGGGTTTGAGGGCCCGGGGGAAGCACAGCTTGAGGCCGGTGGTGCTGAGGTTGAGGAGCCGTCCGCCCAACCGCTCCGTCTCGTCCAATCGGGCGGTGACCGGCAGTGAGCACGACACCCGATACGTCTGCCGCTTGTCCGGCGGAGCTGTGGCGGCGCCTGTTGCGCCTTCCTGAGAGTCTTGCGGCATGGCAAAAGTCCTCCGGCGGATTCATTCAAAACCTGGCGTGGCAGTTCCTATGAATTTGAGAGGTAGTAGGCCAGAATGGCCAGCTCGTCGGCCAGGTAGACGTTGCGGATGAACACGCCCTTGGGCGCGGCCAGCTTGGCCCCCGAGAAGTTCAAGATGGCCCGCACCCCGGAGGCGATGAGGAGGTTGCAGACGTTGGGCGCGCCTTCCGCGGGGACGGCGATGATGCCGACCTTCACGTAGAGCGGGTGGGGGAGCGCCGCCATGTCTCCGATGCGCACGGCCCCCAGGGTCTGTCCAATGCGTTGCGGGCTGGCGTCAAAGATCTGCACGATATGGAAACCCCACTCTGGAAACCCTTTGTAGTTGACCAGCGCCGTGCCGAGATTGCCGGCGCCGACCAGCACCACCGGGTGCGTCTGGTTGATCCGCATGATGGTGGCGATGCGGTCCAGCAGCCGGTCCACTGGGTACCCCACGCCCTGCACCCCGAACTCGCCGAAGCACGACAGATCCTTGCGAAACTGCGAGGCCTTGATGCCGGTGCGAGAGGCCATTTCTTCCGATGACACGATACGAGTGCCGGCCGACTTGAGATCCAGCAGCGACCGGAAGTACAATGGGAGCCGCAGCACGGTGGGCGGGGGAATCTTGGTGGCCTTGTCGGCCGGCGGCCGCGGCGTAACAGCCCCGTTGTTGTTTTTGGAAACGGCCCGCGACAGTGGCGTTGTTCGCGGCCGTGGTCTAGGCATGCACGCGCAAGAACTGCATGAGTCGTGGCGAAAAAAATTCGGCCCGCCGAGACCGTTTTCCCTCTGCGTGGAGCGGTACCCGGCTGCCCCTGATTGTGGTACAATAGGAACGTCACCGGGGGCTGGAGGTGAAGTCCGGGGCTCGACGAACCCTCGGGCGGCCATCGCAGGATGCGACGGCCGATTGGCATCCGGTAACGGCGGGCGCTTGCCGTTGGCGGTCCCGGCGACCCTCCGCCGTTCGGAGGGCAGTGTCAGGTGTTGGAGGGCGGGCATGTCGGTTCAGGTCTTCATTGATGGCGCTTTCTACGGCAAGGAAGAAGCCAAGATTTCCGTCTGGGATCATGGCTTTCTCTATGGTGATGGCGTTTTCGAGGGCATTCGGGTGTACGGAGGCCGGATTTTCCGGTTGGAACAGCACCTGCGCCGCATGTACGACTCGGCCCGCATCATCCAGTTGGACACCGGCTACAAGACCGACGAGATGACCCGCATCATGATCGACTGCTGCCGTCGCAACGAGATTGTCGACGGCTACATCCGCGCCGTCATCAGTCGGGGCAAGGGCGACCTGGGGCTCAATCCTCGCAAGTGCAAGAAGCCGACGGTCGTCATTATTGCCGACAAGATCCAGTTGTACTCTCCCGAGGCCTACGAGAAGGGGATGAAAATCATCATCTCCGCGACTCGCAAGAATGCCCCCGAGTCGCTCAACCCCCGCATCAAGTCGTTGAACTACCTCAACAACATCCTGGCCAAGATCGAGGCCAACGACGCGGGGGCCCAGGAAGCCGTCATGCTCAACTCCGATGGCTACGTCACCGAGTGCACCTCGGAAAACATCTTCGTCTACCAGCACGGCGTGCTTCGAACGCCGCCCGCCCACGTCGGCATTCTGGAGGGCATCACCCGGGGGGTGGTGCTGGAGATCGCCCGGGATTTGGGCATTCCCACCCAAGAGGCCTTGCTCAACACGCACGACCTCTTCGTGGCCGATGAGTGCTTCGTGACGGGCACCGGTGCGGAGATGCTGCCGGTGGTGGAGGTCAACGGCCGCCGGGTCGGCACCGGCAAACCGGGCGACATGTGCCGCCGCCTCCTGGCCGCCTTCCGCGACCGCACCCGCATGGAAGGCACGCCCGTCTACAACGTCTCGCCCCTGGAAGCCCCCATCGCCAAGGGCACTTGAAGCAGACGAAGGAGGTCTCAGGCTGAGGCTGTTCCACCGGGAGCCTTCGCCAGAAGCCGCCCTGAGTTGCCAGCCGATCTCTGGTCCCCCACCAGGCAGGACACTTTCTGAAAAGTCCACTCCTGCAGAGGGGACCACTTGTCCGCAAGCAAGGGTCATCAGCGGAGGCGTGGGGCACTTGACACAAGGAAGTGAAGGCCTTAAACTCTCGGAGGGCCAAAACCAGACGGGCAGTCGTGAGACCAGACCGAAGCGGTCGTTAGAAAACCGGTTCCCGAACCGTAACGACCATTGGAGCACGATGTCCGGTGGCAGGCTAACTTCACATATCGGGGCGTAGCGCAGCCTGGTAGCGCACAGCG
>DASYBA010000086.1:0-2828 GCA_036501005.1 Candidatus Xenobia bacterium
CGAAGGTGGAGAAGGAAATGCCCAGGCCGTTGCCCTCTGCGCACTTGTCGCGGCAGCGGGCCTCGTGCTGCGTCAGGCCGTCAGTCAGGAGCAGGATGTGGTTCATGCGATCCGGGCTGAAATTCCGCTGCACCTGGTCGACTGACGCCTGGATGCCCTTCAGCATTTCCGTGCCCGACCCGACGTCGACCTGATCGATATTGTCGATCATGCGCTTGGCCTGCAGCTTGTCGTAGAGCTGGCCGGCCGGAATCAGCACCCGGGCTTTGTCGGCAAAGGCGATGATGGCGCAGATGTCGTTCGGCCGCAACTGGTCAATGACGTACTTGACGGCTTCCTTGACGTAGTCAAGCTTGCGCGCCGCGTACATGGAGCCGCTCTTGTCCAATACGATGGCCAGGTTCAAGGGGGCCGATCCGCCCGTCCCCGTCCCGGTGGCCGGCCGCACCTCAGCCAGCAGGTACACCAGTTTCTCTTCGCTGGTCACCAGCACGTTCTGGTAGCTGAGTTTGTTCTCGAGAAGTACTTCGCCCGCCATGGACCCTCCTTACACTGCGACCGGCGCCGATAGCCGCACGACGATGGCCGTGCAGTTGTCATCGGCACCGCGTGCCAGACAACGGTTCACGAGCTCGTTGGCGACCTGCTGTGCGCTGGTCCCGGCCTGGAAGATTTGCGTGAGCTCGTTGTCCGTAAAATATTCCCAGACTCCGTCACAACAGATGAGCAGCCAGTCTCCTGGTTTCAGGAGCCGGTGGTAGACGTCGATGTCGATGATCTCCTGCGTGCCCACGGCCCGATAGATCAGACTGCGTTGCGGCGAGTGCAGGGCCTCGTCCCGCGTCATCTGCCCCATCTTCACCAGTTTGCCGACCAGCGAGTGATCTTCGGTGATCTGCTCTACGGTGTCCCGGAAAATATAAGCGCGAGTATCACCGGCGTGGCCGATGACGAGCAGGCTGCCGTCGATGACCGCCGCCGTGACCGTCGACCCCATGCCTCGCCGAGTCGAATCTTTCTGGGCGTAGCCGTTCACCGTGCGGTTGGCTTCTCGCAAGCCGTTGATGAGCATTTCACCGAGCCGCTCCAAGGCCACCGTCGGGTGGAGCCGGGCGGTTTCGTTGCCCACCTTGATGGGGAGCGCCTGCCCCAGCACATACGACGCCAGGGCGCGGATGGCCAAGGACGACGCCTTGTCGCCCTCGGCCTCGCCGCCCATGCCGTCGGCCACCACCAGGAGAGCGCCCTGGGTCGGCACAGAGCGTTCGTAGGCGGTCCATTCCAGGGCCAGCAGACTGTCCTGGTTGACCTCTCGCACCATGCCGACATTGGTGACCCGCCCCACTTCGATGTCGAGAGGCACCTTGGTCGCGGCTGTCGCTTCATCTTCGGGCGGCGGCGGCGACTGGCCGGCAGCCGGTGCCTCCGCTTCCGTGCCCGAAGCAAATACCGAAGCCATCGGCGTCGTGGCCAGACCGCTCTTGTCTCGCAGCGGCATGTCGGTCAGGTTGACGCCCTCCAGCATCTGTGCCATGACCCCGACGGTGGGAAAACGAAGCTTGGGGTCCTTGCTGACCGCCTTGAGAATGATCTCTTCGAGCATGGCGTCGACTTCGAGATTGAACGTCGACAGCCTCGGAAAGGAGAAGAACTGCTCCCGCTTCTCCAGCGACGGCACGGTGCCCGCCAGGGCGTAATACATGCACGCTCCGATGCTGTAGATGTCGGATCGGACGTCGATCTTGCCGCCTACCATGCCGTAGGCCTCGGGGGGCGAGAAGCCCTCCAGCACTTCGAAGTCGGCGGGAGGGTTGGCCAGGGAGCACAAACGCTCCAGGCCGGCCAGGATGACCCGTCCGTCGACCCCCAGCCAGATATTGCTGGGGAAAACGGAGCGGTGCAGGAAGCCCTGCGAGTGGAGGTGCTCCAGGCCGTGCAGGAGCTGCAAGAACATGGCTTGCACGGCGCGCTCCGAGAAGCGGCCCGGCTGCTTGCCCGACAGTGCGGTCAGGTTGTTTTCGGGCAGGACGTCTCCCACCAGGTAGGAGCGCCCGTTCTCGTCAAAGCCGCCATAGGCCCGCCAGAGCGCGGGGTGCTGCAGCTTCTTGACCGTCTCAGCGGCGCTGGAAAGGTTGCTCTGGCTGGGCGATCGGGGGCCGACGTCTTCAATCAGGCTGACGACCGGGCCCTCCGCGTCCTGGGCCGCGTACGCATTGTAGCGACCTTCGTTTTGCAGCCGGGTGATGGTGTAGCGACTCTGCAGAACGTGTCCGGTACGGAGGGGCAACTCCCGCACCGCCACGGCGACCCGACCCGAATCGGCCTGCGGCGACAACTGGGCTCCGCAGTCTTCGCAGAAATCCGACCCGGGCAGATTATCCTTGCTGCACGAAGGGCAGACCAAAGGGACCTCCTCTCCCACCGACTCCACCGGTCCAACCGACCGCGACGGCAAGGAGTCGGCCGCCGCCGCGGAGAGGTGCATGCCCCCCTTTAGTTTGACGTAAGTAAAATGACATGGTTCAAGCGCTCAAGCGGAATTTTTCTCATGGACCAGCTTAAATCCTTTGAAATCACGGTTAACACGCAACCTCGTTGCCCTCGAGGCAGGCGCCAGCTAGTAGGGCGCGAAGCGCAGATGCCGCAGAGCTTCCCCGAGTTGCCAGCCGGGGGGGCCCCCAGCGAAGCGGATGGGGGGCGGCAGCCCTCAAGGATGGGGGGCGGAGCCCTCTAAGATTGCCATAGGTGGCGGAAGAAGATCCAGGCCATTTCCGACCCCAGGGCGTTGAGACAGAACAGGATGGCGCAGGCCCAGACGAAGGCGGTGA
>DASYBA010000087.1:0-5682 GCA_036501005.1 Candidatus Xenobia bacterium
TCTGCTTCCGACCCCGTGATTAGTAGGTACCGATGACGACCCGCGATGGCTCGTCGCCGTCTTAGAGGCCATGCGGTTGTAAGAGATTGAACTCACCGCTCTCGGCTTCGAGTTTTGCCCCGGAACCCACTGTTTTGGGGCTACCGCTGCGCGAGATTGCCTAACGCCTGCTCCTGTTCATCGTCAACGGATCGCTCCCGATTGTATTGCCATCTATTTCGTGCGTAACCGAAACACAACAGCCGCAAGAAAAGCAGACGGCCAAGACAATGAGAAAAGTCCCGGCGCGATCTGGGATACCCGGTCCGCATCACGACAGTTCGAGGCCAGCCGACCTCGATCTCATTGTCGAATAACTGTCAATTCGGTGGGTATCCACCAACCCGGCGTATGGGGGCAGTGGTCCCTCCTGCATCGCGTACCTGGCTACCAGCCGGAAAGGTCGGAGTTCTGCCAGTCAACAGTCGGAGCGTTACTCGATGGCCCTTCGTGCCATGAGCCATTCCGACGCAAGCAATAGACCTAGTACGGATGGCTTGTGTCGAAGTCGATCAAGACCTCTGCCCGATCTCCGGCGATTGAACATCGGACCACATGGGCTCCCGAGCTGGATGACCATCCCGCAAGAGCAACTTCCTCCGGCGTCTTGTATCCATCATCCATATGAACATCATCTCAGGCTCGGCGAGCCGAACCTCCTTTACTGCGCCCAAGCCCGACGACTGGGGCACCCAAGATCATTCAGGTCTGAGTAGAACGTCCAAATCCGACTGCATCCACAACTGCTTTCGGAGCAGTCTCCAGAAGAGCAGCGTCAGGACCGATGCCAAGGGCATCATTGACAGTAGAGAACGCGAGCCGCAGGGCCACGAAGGCCGTAATGGCGAAGATCTGTGAGTCACTGAATCCTGCAGTCCGGAGGCTCTCGACGTCCTGAGATGTGGTGTGGTTGGGATCGCTGGCGACCTTGCGCGCCCAGGATGCCAACTCGCGCTCCTCGTCGCTCAAACCCTTGTCTCCCCCCCGGATCACCGCTGCCGCAAGGTCGGGATCGGAAACCCCTGCCAACTTGGAGCCCCATGCAAGGGAGCAGTAGGAATCACCCAGGGTCGATGCGCAGGCGGCCACGAGGATGCCCCTCTGCCGGAAGCTCAGGTTCTGATCGGCGATCGACTGACCCATCAAGTCGAAGAGGTTCGTCACCAGCGCCGCGTTATGGGACCACAACTTCGACACGTTCATGACGTAGCCATCCTCGGCGACGTCCTCGTCAAAGAGTGCTTGGGCCTCCGAGGTGATGGAAGGAAGCGCCAGAAAGCCAATAGTGCTCATTGCCACTCCTCCTCTAGTCTGCGGGCTTCTGCGCGACGAATCCCGCCACATTGATCTCCGCTCGCAGGACAAGACCATCTCGTATCTCGGCCCGTGCCAAGTCGATGGCATTTCGGACGAACTCATCCTCCCCGACGTTTTGAATGGCCTCATAGGCCGGTCCGCTCGATGCCAGGGCGCGCGCGTACATCTCGGGATCAGCGAACTCCCATACGAATGGCACATCGAACCGCTCGATGTCGATAAATCCAGTTTGGGAGAGGAGCTCTTCGCCGGCTCCGGGCCGGCCCAGAGCGACCATGGCGGCCTGGTTTTGGACCTTCGGAGGTGCGGCCATCCGAAACGGCGCCAACGCCCAGGCGCCAGGTGAAGCCTTGATGTGTCCCCACACGGTGAGGCCGATCCGCCCACCGGGGGCCAAGACGCGGTAGATCTCACCCACGGCGGCGGGAGTGGTCCCCCAGATGCCTCTGAAGCTGGTGGCCACCGTGAAGGCTGATTCAGCCCATGGGAGATCGTTCATGTCGCCTACCTCGATCTCGGCGTCGGGATTCCTATCTCGGGCGATGGCGACCAGTCTTTCGGACGCATCGATGCCGGCGCCCGCGGCGCCTCTCAACATTGCCAGCTCGAGAGCGAGGCCCGATCCGCACGCCACATCAAGGATACGGTCAGATCGACTTACCCCGATTCGATGATGCATGCTGACGTACTCGCGGCAATTTGCGGGTTCGCTCAGCGTGGCAAAGTCCGTAGCCCTCCGACCCCAGCCCTCGTCTACGAGCCTCCATGGATCATCCATCCGTGCTGATCCCGCACTCAGGAAACCTGTGCTTGCTCGCCGCTGAGCTTGGCTCTAGCCGCGCTCTCCACAGATCAGGTGCAGATGCATCGTGATTTCTGATGCCCCGGGATGCTGGTCCGAACTCAAGGCGGGGCGATGCGCGCACAGGACCATCTTGCCCGATCCCGGCTCTTACGTCACGGGCAATGGGTAGCCCGAAAGTGCCTGCGGGCGGACGTAGGTCATCCTGGACACGTTGGCTGCAAAGGGGTAGCTGCGCAGCTCGGTCCGATTTGTCGCCCTTGCGGATTCGTCCCGCGAATATCCCGCGGACTCCGGCGGTCGTTGCCGTTCACCCTTGTTCGCAGAACGCTCTGACCTGGCATTGCCGTTCATCAAGGTTCAGGCTCATCCGGCTCCGTCAGCCTTCCAAGCTGATCATGCCGGTTCGATCCTGGTCGGCCGCTCTCCACTACTCCCAGGCCCACCTGGGGCGGCCCATCTCTGGGGCCACCGAGGGTTGATTACCTCAACCACAACGGGATCCCGCCGGCCAGCCTCATCGTGAGCAGTGTTTTGCCTTGGTCAGGCCACAATCGTTCTTGTCAGGACCACTACGACGAGGAGAAGCCCACCGACCAGGTAGCCCGCGTAATCATTGACCGAACCGCTTTGCAGGCGACGCAAGGCACGGACCGCCCTCGAACCGCTCCAGCGCATCGCCGCGAAGGCGACCGCTATGGCAACCAGGACTGTCGCCAACACCGTGACCATCTCGGCCCAGCTGGTGTAATCAAAAGATACGGATGCCGAAGACAAAGGACCACCCGATGCCATCACTCCCCTGGCGTACAGAGCCGGATGAAGGAGGGCGGCAGCAGCTGGTGTGGCAAATCGCTGCAGCAGCCATGTCGGGAACACGCCAAAGGCGAGGCAGCCGCCAGCGAGCAAGCCGAGTGAGGCTCTCATGGTGGGATGGAGCGTCTCGTCCCGCTCGAAGGCGGCGTCGGCATCGCGTCGTCGAAAGAAGGCAAGCCAGGCGGCCTTGCCCAACGCGGCGATCGTGATGACCTGGGCCACCAACATCACCGCCAGGGGGAGCGACTGACCGGTATTTCGCAATGCGTCATGGATCAGGCCAAGGGACACATATCCGTTGAGAGGCGGGAGACCGGCAATCGAGAAAACCCCGACTATGAAGGCAACGGCCAGCAGTGGATACCGTCGGCCTAGTCCTCCCATCTCCGAGAGCTTGGTAGCGCCCGTCATGTGCACGATCGAGCCAGCGCACAAGAAGAGCAGGGCTTTGAACAAGGCATGGTTCACGAGGTGATAGCTCGTTCCGGCCAACCCGCCGGCCGAGCCGGTAGCCAGGCCGACGGCTAGGACGCCCATCTGCGAAACGGTGTCATAGGCCAAAAGTCGCTTCAGATCGTCTTGGAAGAGCGCGAATAGAGCGCCCCCCACGGCCGAGACGAGGCCGAGCACCATGAGAAGTCCGAGCAGATCGTGCCCGCCGGCTGGGGTGAAGACCTCGAAGACCAGCCGACCAATAGACACGATGCCAAGGTTGACCATGAGCCCGGAGAAGAGGGCTGAGATCGGCCCAGGGGCGGCCGTATGGGCATCGGGCAGCCAACCGTGGAAGGGAATGAGCCCAGCCTTCGTAGCGAACCCCCCGATGAGGAGGGCCAGTGCCACAGCATCAGCCGGCCGGGACCCGGTCTGCAGCGCCTGGTGAATCTGCCCCAGGTTGAGTGCCCCGTGGTCCCCGTAAACGAGGGCGGCCGCCATGAAGATGGCAAAGCTCGCAATCGTGGTCAGGACGAGGATCTTGAAGGCCGCCTCGAGGGCGACGGGGCGCTCGAGGAAGAAAGCGGTGAGGGCGTAACTGGCCAGGGCAGCCACCTCGAACCAGACGAACAGATTGAAGAGGTCTGCCGTGAGGGCCGACCCGATCAAGGCGGCACAGAGGATTAGGAAGAGGCACGTGTAGCCCCCGAGCTCGCGCCGTCCCAGATCCGCCAGTTCCGACAGGGAGTACAGGGCCAGCACGCTGCCGAGCGCGGCCGTGAGCAATGCGAATGTCAACCCCCAGGGATCGGCCGCGAACGAAATCCCCAGGGCGTGGCCGTGTGTCGGCTCGATGTGCCCCATGAAGTGGGCCAGCAGTCGACCGCCGTAGACGGTGGGGGCCATAAGACCCAAGAGCACGGTTGATCCGGCCAGGGTCAATGCGGCAACCAAGGTCGGAAGGCGCCGCGACACCCGTCCCAGAAGCGGCGCCAACACCGCTCCGCCGAGGGGCAGGGCGACCGCCAGAGGCAGCAATGACGACAGCGCGGCCCGGCTCACCCACGCAGCTCCCTCACCTTGTCGGCGTCGAGGGTCCGATAGTGCTGCACGATGCGGACCGTCACTGCCAAGAACACGCCCGTCACAGCCACGCCGATGACGATGGCGGTCAGACAGAAGTTCTGCAGGACCGGATCGGCCACGTTGCCATGAGCCAAGCTCGATACGGAGGTCTTCGCGGGTGGGCTCAAGAGAACCGGGGCGGTGGAATTTCGACGGTACGCCAAAGAGATGAGAAAGATGTAGGTCGAACTCTCCATTAGGGATAGTCCCATTACGATCTTGATGAGGTTGCGCTTGGTCAACACGGCGTAGAGCCCAAGGCAGAACAATGCGGCGGCCGCCAGATAATTGCCGACGATCATCGCCCCGATGGCGCCCGGCTCTCCGCCGAGGCCTCGCTATCTTCGTGGTCGTCGTCGGCGGGGGCCCAGTCATGTGCCATGCCGAGCAGGGCGAACGTGGCCAGGATGAGGCCCGTCCCCACCTCGATCAGTTCGCTGCCCGAGAAGACCTGCAAGATGCCGCCACTCGGAATGGACTGCACCTGGCCGAGGGGGAGGAAATTCGCTGAGAACGAACCCTTGAACACCAAGCCGAGCGCTTCGATCACGATGATCAGCAGGGCTCCGGCCATTTCGATGGGCTCCAGCAGCTCGGGCCGGATGACCCGCTGGATCCGCCGGTAGCCGAACGCGACATAGGCCAGCAGGACAACGCCCAGGATCACACCTCCGGCTGGGAATCCGCCTCCCGGCGAGTACCCCCAGGCGGCCAGGTAGATGCCGGCCATGAGGAGGGCGGGAGCTAGAACGCGTACACCACCGCGCACGACGACCGACATGCCCTGCGCCTGCTCAGGCGCGGGCGTGCCGAGCGGCTCGGCGTCGGGCGTAGCCGGGCCGGTGGTCCGTCCCAGCTCATGCGACTCGGCTTGGCCGGCCGACTCCTCCTTGGAGCCCTCTTGAAGATGCGGGTCGCTCTGCGCCTGTTCCTCGGACCCCGCTTTCTCCTCACCAATGAAGCCCGCTCGGGCCTCGCGGCGACGAGCCACCAGTCCGATGCCGACCACTGCGGCCAACAGGAGGAACGTCTCCCCGAAGGTGTCGAATCCCCTGGTGCCATAGACCACTTCGTTGACCGGCTCGAGGGTGTGCCATTTCGGGACAGCTTGCGTGAGGGCTTGGTGGGCCACCGAGGGAAGCGGGGCG
>DASYBA010000088.1:0-6241 GCA_036501005.1 Candidatus Xenobia bacterium
TGCGGGTGCCAGCCTGTCTGGGCGGCGGGCGGGCCTGTCCTCCCGAGCAGTGTCTCGGGTTCTGGCACTATCCCAGCGTTTTGCAGGCTCTGGCCGAATCGTCGGAGGCGGCCCGGCCGTACGACGGCTTCGAGCCCGAACAGTTTTCGTTGAGCCAGACGAACGAGCGTCTGCAGCGCAGGTGCGTCCATTACCTGAAAAAGTTTCCGGAGCAAGCAGACACAGAAACCCCGGGGCCTGTGGTCGGGCGGCAACCCGTCCTGCTGCAGGCTGGTTCTTAGGGGAGTGCGGCATCGTCTTTGAATGCGCCGTCAAGACGAGCCGCACTCCCCCCGTGCGGCGGCCGAATTAACACAAACTTTAGGCAAAGGGGCTAGATTGGCGACGTCTCTGTCGGTATGATGTGATGCGCTGCACTGTACCGTAGAAGGAGACATTCGTGAACAATCTCAGCTCGCTTTGGGCCCAGCAGTCGTCCGCTCTGTCCACCTTTCAAAGCCAGGAATCGGCAGCGGCCGCCGCCAGTCCGACGTCGTGCTCCACGAGTGCCTGCTCCGCGGCGTTGATGAACCAGTTGCTGGCAGCCATCCAGTCGGGCGCCACGGGCGCCACCTCCAACCCTCTGGCCGCGCTCCTCTCCAGCCTTACGAGCTCTAGCAGCGGAACCGCCGGGGCGTCGTGCTCGTCTTCGCAGCTCCAGACCCTCGAGATGCTGTCGATGCTGGGGTCCACCAGTTCGCCCTTCAATGCCGGCTACAGCGGCATGATGGGGGGCATGTTCGGCGGCGGCATGGGCATGGGCGGCATGATGGGCATGGGTGGAAACCTGCTGGGGGGCACGAACTCTCTCGCCAGCCAGTTTCAGAGCGCGGATAGCTTCGGATCGTGCAGCAGTTGCAGCGCCTGCAGCGCATGTAGCGCATGTAGCGCCGTCTGAGCAGGCCACTCCTAGGCATCGGGCTGCGACCGGCCCATCACGCCGATGTGCTGGTCGCACCGCCCGAGGTGGATTTTCTGGAGATTTTCCCGGAGAACTACCTGTTCACCGAGGGGCTCCCGCGTTATCAACTGGCCCAAATCGCTGAGCGGTTTCCGATCACGGTCCACGCCATCGGCATGTCGGTGGGCAGCACCGATCCGCCCGACATGGACTATTTGCGGCGCTTGCGCAAGCTGGTGCAAGACCTGAAGGCGCCCATCCTGTCGGACCACCTGTGCTGGAACGGGGTGGGCGGCCTCAATCTGCACAGCGTTCTCCCCATCCCGCTGTCGGAAGCGGCCTTGCAGCACGTCACCGAGAAAGTGAAGCAACTCCAGGGCTTCTTTGGACGTCGCATCTGCCTGGAGAACTCCCCCGGCTACATGGCGTGGAAGTCGTCTACCATGTCGGAAGTGGAGTTTCTGTGTCGACTGTGTGAAGCGGCAGACTGCGGCATCCTGCTCGATCTGAACAATCTGTTCCAGGCTGCTTACAACTACGGCTTCGACGCCATTCAATATCTCGATGCCCTGCCGGTGGGTCGTATCGGACACCAGCATGTGGGCGGGCACGCCAATGAGGGGCGTTTCCTGTTGGACACGCATGAAGCGCCGGTCGTCCCCGCCGTCTGGGAACTGTATCGATATATGGAAGCCCGCACCGGCGGGGTGACCACGGTGATGGAGTGGGACAACAAGCTGCCGGCGCTGGGGGTGCTGGTGGCGGAAGCACAGAAAGCTCGCGAATACCAATGTCAGAAGACCTGACCGGCGTTTTGCAGTGGGCCCAGTCGACCATTCGTCGGGAGATCGAACCGTCGGCGGAGGACATCGACGCACACCTTGCGCCCATGGCCCACATGAGTGCGGCGGACGCCCTGGCCCTGCACCGGCAGCAACACGCAGCGCAGTTTCTGGGCAGCATGATGTCGCAGTTTCCCCACGTCCTCCGGTTTACCGGAGAGGTCACCTTCGCTGGGCTGGTGGGGCAGTATCTGCGAGACCACCCGCTTCGCTCGTATACCCCCAACCACCTCAAGTCGGGGCTACCGGCCGCGCTACGGGCCATGCCGCCCTTTCCCGGCCAGGCGTTCGTGGCAGATCTGGCCGCTCTCGAAGTGGCCGCCAGCCTTGTCTCATGGGCCCGTGTGGAGAAGGTTCTGACGCTCGAGCAGGTCGAGGGGCAGGCCTGGGAGGAGCAGTGGCTGGTGCCCATCAAAGCGTCGGCCGCGCTGGGCTTCACCTATGACGTGACGGGCTTCGTGCGCAGCAAGGGGGCGGTCGACCACGAGTTCTGGACTCGGCCCGCCCCCAACTGGCTGCTGCTCTACCGACCGGTGTTGACCCTGTACGAGAACGCCATCGCGGAGGAAGAGTTCCGGCTGTTGAGAGCGGTCTTCCAAGGCACGCCGGTCGCCCTCACCCCCGACCCTGACTGGGCCCGGGAGCAGGTGGCAGGCTGCATCAAGGCTGGCCTCTTTGCCCGTATGGTCCCCATCAAGACCTGACCCCTGGTTTTTCGTCGCGTCTTCTAGTACACTAGGGTCATGGATGGTCTGACGAAAAACTGCACGCACCTGGTGCCTGGCACCCAGCCTTGCGCAGACCCGCCAGTGGCCATTTGTTGCCGCTGTCAGAAAGCGCTTTGCCAAGGGCACATCTACCACGAGATCGAGCAGCCCTTCTGTTGGGGCTGTCAGCACGAGGTCGAGCAGGAGGAGCCAGAAGCCTGGAACCTCCTGCAGGGCATCACCGACTGCTTTAGACTTTAGCGACGTCCCGGCAGGCCTGGATGAAGATGTCGGCGGCCAGGTCCGACTGCGCCTGGCTGAGCACCAGCGGAGGGGCTAGCCGGATGGTTTTGTGGCCGCACTCCAGCACGATCATGCCCCGCTGATAGCACAGTTGGGCCACCTTGCCGGCCAGCTCGGGCGTATCGAATTCGACCCCGATCATGAGGCCCAGGCCGCGCACCTCGTCGACGCCGTGCTGGCCCTTGGTGTCCGGGTACAAACTCGCCCGCAGGCGAGCCATGAGGTGGTCTCCCACCTTGGCCGCGTTGGCACAGAGCTCGGTTTCCAGCAGTTCAATGGACGCCAGGGCGGCTGCAATCGACACCGGGTTGCCCCCGATGGTGGAACCGTGCGTCCCCGGGCCCCACGTCATGACGCTCTTGCGAGCCATCATGGCCCCCAGCGGCATGCCAGACGCCAGTCCTTTGGCCAGCACGATGATGTCGGGTGTCACGCCGAAGTGTTCGGAGGCCAGCATTTTGCCGGTTCGTCCCATGCCCGACTGGACTTCGTCAAAGACCAAGAGGATGCCGTGTCGGTCGCAGAGCGCCCGCAGTTCGTGCAGAAACGCTTTGTGCGGCACGATGTAGCCACCCTCACCTTGGATGGGTTCGACAAAGATGGCGGCGACCTCGCTGGGGTCGACGGTGTGGGAGAAGAGGTCTCCCTCGATGCTGTCACGCAGGCATTGGACCGCACACTCGGCCGGGGCGCGCCCGACCCGACAGCGCTTGCCGTGGAAGTAGTCGACATGGTGCACGCCGTACAGCATGGGGCCAAACCCCTTGCGATACTTGGGCTTCGATCCGGTCAGGGTCACCGCCCCCATGCTGCGGCCGTGAAACGCGCCTCGGAAGGCGATGAGGTTGCTGCGACCTGTATGGAAGCGGGCCAGCTTGATGGCGGCTTCGATACCCTCGGTGCCTGAATTGGTCAGGAAGGACTGCCACGGCTCGGTGCCGGGAGCCAGTCGGTCGAGGATTTCGCACAGCCGGCCGTAGCCCGGGTAGTGGAAGTCGGTCCCACAGATGTGCAGCAGGACCTCTGCCTGTTCCTGGATGGCCTTGACCACCTTGGGATGGCAATGCCCTGTCGAATTGGTTGCGATGCCGGCCTGCATATCCAACAGGACGTTGCCATCCATGTCTTCGATCATGCAGCCGCTGGCCCGTTTGACCATGAGAGGCAGGTAGTCGATCAGCGAGGGCGACACAAAGGGGCGCTCTTTCGCGATCATGTCGCGGGCGATGGGCCCCGGCAGTTCGGTCTTGATGGCGATGGGTTGCTCGGACAGTTGCATGGTCTGCGTCATGGCTCTAACTCACAATCGTTCGACTCTGCTCCCGCATGTAAAGCGGCACAGTGTAATGGCCGCCGATGTTCTTGCCGCTTGAGCCGGAGCCCTTCCAGCCGCCAAACGGCTGCACGCCGGGCCAGGCGCCCGTGGTCGCCCCGGCGCTGCGGTTGATATAGACGACACCTGCCTCGATGCGTTCCAGGAACTGGTCGATCTCCTCCTGCTTGCCAGTGAAAAGGCCGGCGGTGAGGCCGTAGGGCGTCTGGTTGGCTTGTGTCATGGCCTCGTCGAACGACTCGACCGTCTGGACGCACAGGATGGGCAAGAAAAGCTCATCGACCATCAACGAGTGGTCCCGGGGTAGCCCGGCGATGATCGTCGGCCGGGCGAAGTAGCCTTCCCCGCTCAGGGTCTCGCCACCGGCCAGGATCTTGCCGTCCTTGCGCCCCAGTTCGACATAGCGCTGAAAGTCGGCGAAGCCAGCCTTGGTGCCGACCGGACCCAGAAAAACAGTGCGTCCGAGGGGATCGCCGGTGACCGTGTCGTTGGCCAGCTTCACCAACCGGGAGAGCAGGTCGTCGGCGACGTTTTTGTGCACGTAGAGGCGGGAACAGGCTGAGCACTTCTGCCCGCCCATGCCGAACGCGGATCGATAGACCCCCGAGGCCGCTTTGTCGAGATCGGCGGTGTGCATGACGATGGCGGGGTTCTTGCCGCCCATTTCGATAATGCACGGCTTCGGGTATTTCGAACTGAAGCGCTTGTAGAGGTGGTTGAACCCCACGTCGTAGGAGCCGGTGAAGGTCACGCCGTCAACCCCGGGGTGGGTCACCAGGGCCTCCCCGGCGACAGCGCCGGAGCCCGTAATCAGGTTGACGGCGCCGGCCGGAACCCCCGCCTGGTGGAAGATCTCGACGATCTTGACGCCGGCGATGGGCGTCTCGGAAGATGGCTTGACGACGACGGTGTTCCCCCCCAGGAGGGCGGCGGCGACAGGGGCGCCGGACAGCGCGTAGGGAAAGTTCCAGGGGGCCAGCACGGCCCACACCCCATACGGCCGGAGAACGCTGGTGTTCTGGTCGGTGGGCGACAGCTTGCCCATTTCGCGCACGTAGCCGTGGTTGTCCCGCAGATCCTTGGCGTAGTAGTCGTAGAGGTCGGCGGTCTCTTCGATTTCGCCGAGGGCTTCGACCCGATTCTTGCCCATTTCCAGGATGAGCCAGGCGACCAGTTCGTCGCGGCGCTGACGGATGATGGTGGCCGCTTTTTCGACGATGGCGGCTCGCTCCTGGTACGGGGTGCGCTGCCACGCGGGGGCCGCAGCCCGGGCCGCGGCGACGGCGTCGTTGACGTCCTGCGGGGTGGCGCTGGCGACTCGCCCCAGCAACTGCGAAGGTCGTGCGGGGTTGAAACTGGCGGTGGTGTCGGCCGTGCTTCGCGCCTTGCCGTTGATGAACAATGGATAGGTGCGGTTCAGCTCGCCTTGTACCTTTTTGATGGCGGTATCGAGCTGGCCGTGCAGCTCTTCATTGTCCGCGCTGAGGGTTGCATAGGTTACTTTGAACGCTACAGTCATCCGCGTCTTACCTCCGTGAAGACGGGCCGACTTCCGCGGGGGTCCGGGACGGTCCTGCATGGCGCCAGCCAGGCCCGCCGGCAGGCCGACCGGATCAGGCGGGCTACTTTGGGGAGGAGCCGGTCGGGTTTCTGCAGGGCGGCCGTCGACGCAGATGGCCTCGAGGGCCGACCGGAGACCGCTGGAGGGCAGGCTGGACGCGACCAGGCCGTAGAAGGCCAGGCCCACGACCTCCGCGGCCAAGAGCACCATGATTTTGAGGCGAATGCCCATCAGACGGCGGTGTCCGGCGGTGATTGCGTTTCGGCCACGCCCGGGTAACAGTTTGACCTCAGTGATGTAGAGCACCCTGCCACGGTAGCAAACCGTACCGACACGCTCTCTTCCGAGGATGATAATAGGGATAGAGAATATCGAAAAGAGGTATCGAAAAAATGAACTCCATCAATAGCCTGCAGTTCCACCAAACGCAGGAAGCCCAGCGTGGCCACGAGGGCCATCACCACCACCCGCATCACCACCATCACCACGAGCAGCCCCGCTGCCAGGACAGCTTCCAGCCCCAGTTTGAAGAGGAGGGCGGCGACAATCAGCAGT
>DASYBA010000089.1:0-8281 GCA_036501005.1 Candidatus Xenobia bacterium
CGACACGATGAGGTGCTGCGGCGGCAGATGGCCCGCGGGCACGGCTTCATCCCAGCGTCCCACCAGCACCAGCAGAGGCGCCTTGGTGGAGGGCAAGGCGCCCAGGGCAATCAACAATCGCGGTGCCATGTAGTGTCGATAGATCGCATCGGCGCCGGCGTAAGCCCCCATGGAGTGACCCACGAAGACGTCTATCGAACCAATCTCCTGCGCCGCTTCCCGCAGCGTCTCGGCGTTGTCGTGCGCACGAAAGCGAAAGGACGACCCGCCATGGCCCGGCAGGTCGATCGCATAACACGTCAACCCGCTGGCCGCCAGCGCCTCACCCAGTCGAAACAGGGTCTCCTTGGAAGCCCCCACGCCATGCGCCATGAGGACGTTAGGGTGCGGCCCAGCCAGCCGCGGCGTGAACTTGATGGTGGCAATTCGACCGTTCAGAAAGAGTCGATCCACCCGAACTCGCGGGTCGACCTGGTGCGACAGCCACAGGCCGACCACCAGGACGATGGCTGCTAGTGAATGTAGTACCCGCTCACTCGCCACTTGCCATCCTTCTCCAACATCGGGGTGACGGTCTCGGTGGCGTTCGGCATGTTGGCGAACGATGTCGAATAGAGCAAGACGACGTAGTGGCCAGGAGGGGCGTTCGGTATGTTGGTCATGGGGGTCGCCGACTTCAAGGTCCGCTTGTGCAACGCCCCGACCTTGGTGCGCACACCGCCGACTGCAGCACTGAAGCCGTCTCTGGGGGCCTTGCTCTTGACCACGGCGGCGGCTTGATCCCAGGCGACGCTATAGTTGCCGGCATCCACCAGGGCCAGCCAGGAGGTGGCGGCTTTCTGGGCCGCTGCGGTGTCGTCAGCCGACACTGGGATCGTGAAGACCGTCAAAAGCATGGCAATGGCTAGAAGATATTTCATGGCCGGCGGCTTCTGCCGGCGGTCTGCAAACTCCTTCCAAGAAGCCCCCGGGGCCGTCCCCGGGGGCGGGTTGACTAGAACGGGATCTCGCCCTCCGTCACTTCCGAGGGCGGCACCTCGGGCAGAGGCGGGTTCTTCTTGACCAGCTTGTCGTACTCGGACAGCACCGCTTCCTGGATGCGGGCGCGCACGGCCGGGTCGGCGATGTAGAACGGGCTGTGCCACTTGTCGTTGACCCGGGTGGAGGGCGGCGCCACGAACAGCCCGTTGGACGCGTCGACGACCTTGAGGCCCCGCAGCACGACCCCCCCGTAGTTGAGACTGGCGAAGGCCTTGATGTTGGAATCCTCCCGATACGGGTTCAGATACACCTGGTGGATAGCACCACCCAGCACCGGGTTGGGGGTGACGACGGGGGTTGCGAGAGTCATGGTTTCCATATCGTTTCTCCTTTCAATACACCGCCTCGTTGGAGGCCTCGCCAGTCTATTCACAGGCTCTGCGCGGAGCCATAGACACCATCTAAAGGTTGTGTTAAAAAAGCCGCATGGGGCAGGAAGTGGCATGTGCAGACTGAAAGGCGCGGCATGCGAAGATTGCAATCCATGGCCACCGTGCTAGGGCTCCTCGCCGTGCTGGTGGCACCCCTGGGGGCCCAGACGCCCTCTGCAACGGAGACTGTGCCGGCCAGCGAGACGCCGGCCCCGAGTGGCTCACCATCCGTGCCAGAGCCGACCCCGCTGATGCAGCCCAGCCCTGAGGTGGCGCCCACAACGAAGGCCCGGGCCATCTGGGATTATCAGAAGGAGCTAGGCCTGACCGACGACCAGGTGGCGAAAATCAAGAAGACCGTCCGCGACCTGCAGGACAAGGCCGATGCGGCCCAGACCCGCTACACGGCATCACAGAAAGCCTACGCCACGCTGATGGAGAAAAGCGGCGATCTGGAGCAGATCCGCACCCGCATGCACGAGATGGCCGACATCCAGATCGACATGCAGATTGAGAACCTGAGGGCCAAGCGCGCTCTGCGCAAGGTCATCACGCCAGCCCAGATGCAGAAGTGGCAAGAGATCCAGAAAAGCGCTCAGCATTAACAGGCTCTGCAGGGTCCGGAAGAAGTAGGACCGAGGTCTCGGGCGAGGGCAGCAAGAAAGAGCCGAAAGGTCAATTGCCGCCAGGGCCACATCTTCGGTAAGATCAAGCTGAAGAGAAGGTGACTCCGATGACTGTCGTTCTTTCGCAGACCTTGATCACGCACGACAACCTGAAGCGCGTGCTGCACAATGTTCCTACTGCGCTCCACGCCTACGTCCGCGAGGGTGAGACGCTGTCGCACTATATCTGGCTGGAGAACAACGTCTCCACCGCGTTGACCATCGTCCACAGCCATCGCTACGGCATGATCTACCGACGCGGCCAGAAGGTCTGCGCGGGCTTCTACGACGAGGCTCTGGGCTTGCTGGTGGCAAGCTGCTGCGGGCTCTGCTACCGGGTCGTAGAAGGCAATCTGGTGGCCCTGGAGGAGCACGAGGTCGAAGACCACCTGGCCCGTTTTCCCACCGTCGGGCCGGCCACGCAGCCGGCGCTCAACAATGCTCCGGTGCCGACGCCGATGGCCGGCTTTCCCAAAGTCACCCGGCCCCTCGGCCGCCTCAACCGCGTCGACTCGAGTCGACCGGCCTAGAAGCAAGAAGAGGCAGGAAGCGGTCTGCCCTGTCGAAGCACAGGGCCGTGAAAATCGCCACGTGGAACGTCAACGGCATTCGGGCGCGTAGCGAACAGTTGCATCGCTGGATCGCCGACGAGCAGCCCGACATTCTCTGCATCCAGGAGATCAAGGCCTCTACCGATCAGGTGCCCACCGCCCTCTGCGAGATGGAGGGCTACTGGTGTTGCTGGCACGGCCAGAAGGGGTATTCGGGCGTCGGCATGCACATTCGCAAGGCCGTCGCCCCAGAACCCCCTGCCTACTCGTTTCCCGACTTTGATTTCGAATGTCGCATCATGACGACGCGGGTCCAGGGCATCACCATTGCTTCCGTCTACGTGCCCAACGGCGGCAAGGACATGGATGCCAAGATGCGGTTCCTGCAGGCGCTGGAGGCCTATGCCGCGGCCTCCGCCGATCGACCCATCGTGTTGTGCGGCGACATGAACGTCATTCGCACCGACCAGGACGTGCATCCGAAGGAACTCAAACCCGGGGCCATCGGCCAGCTTCCGGTCGAGAAAGAGGCCATGGAACGCATTCTCTCGCATGGTCTGGTCGACGTGCAGCGCAGCCTCCATCCAGATGACGATCGCCTCTTTACCTGGTGGGCGCCGTGGCGAGAGCTCCGCCAGAAGAATATCGGTTGGCGTATCGACTACATCCTCGCCAGCCAGTCGCTAAAGGCAGACTCCTGCCAGGTTTATCGAGAGGTGGGCACCAGCGACCACGCCCCCGTCGTGGCGGTGTTCCAGTAACTAGGTCAGGGGCTCCAACCGGGCCACCTTCATCTTGCCGGCGACGTCCTTGCCGCGGCGGGCCCGCCGGCCTTGCAACGCGGTCCACTCCTCGCCCCTCACGGTTTCCGTGCTCGGCTTGTTGCGGTAGACACCGTGCACCACGACCCCGTGCTGCGCGACCGTGACGTCCAGGAGCTTCTCCTTGTCTTCCAGATCCATGAGCACCACGCCCTTGCCGCCGCCCGCCAGTTGCTTCACTTCGCCAAGCGGGAAGACCAGCACGCGGCCGTTGTCGGCCAGGGTCGCCACCCACGTCTCCGGCGTCTCGGGGACGGGCAGGGGACGGAGCAATGCCTCACCCTCCTCCACCGAGACGAACGCCTTGCCGGCTCGTTTCTGCCCGATCATGTCGCCCGCGTGGCACACGAAGCCGTAGCCTCCCGACGTCGCCACCAGGTAGCCTTGCTCGGCGCGGGCCACCAGCATGTGCACCACTCGGGTCTTGGGCTGCACTTCCACCAAAGTACTGATAGGCACGCCGTCGCCGCGACCCCCCGGAATCTGCGCCATGGGCACGGTGTAGGCCCGGCCGTCCGTGCCCAGGAAGATCACCGAGTCGACCGAGCGGCACTCGAGGTGGGCGGCCAGCCGGTCGCCCTCTTTGAAGTTCAGCGCGTTGACGTCCACGCTGTGGCCGGTGCGAGAGCGCACCCACCCTTTGTCGCTCATGATGACGGTCATGGGCTCATCGACCACCGTCAAGGCGACCGACGCTCGTTCCGTTTCTTCGATCAGCGTGCGGCGCGCATCGCCGAACTTGGCCACGTCAGCCTTGATCTCTGTGGACACCAGCGCTTCCAGGGCATCCTGGTCGTCCAGCAGGTGCTGCAGGTCGCGACGCTCCTGGCGGAAGTCGGCCAGGTCCTGTTCGATCTTGAACCCTTCCAGCCGGGCCAGTTGCCGCAGGCGCATCTCGAGGATGTCTTCGGCCTGGCGTTCCGTCAGGGTGAAGGCCTCCATGAGGTCGGCCTTGGGATCATCCGACTCCCGGATGGTCCGCACCACGGCGTCCACGTTCAGATAGACGATGTGCCGCCCTTCCAATACGTGGATGCGGTCCAGGACATGTTCGAGCCGGTGGGCGGTCCGGCGCCGCACCGTTTCGATACGGAAGTCGACCCACTCGGCGACGATGTCGCGCAGCGACTTCTGCCGCGGGCGGCCGTCTCGCCCGATCATGACCAGGTTGAGGGGAGCCGACGACTCGAGGCTGGTGTTGGCCAGCAGCGTGTTCATGAACTCGGTCTTGTCGACTTTCGACGTCTTCGGCTCGAGCACCAGTCGCACGGCATGCTCTTTGCCCGACTCGTCCCGGGTCGCATCGAGAAGCGACAGCACGTATTGCTTGAGCTGGTTCTGCTCCTGCGTCAGGCTCTTTTTGCCGACTTTGACCTTCGGATTGCTCAGCTCTTCGATCTCTTCCAGCACCTTCTGGGTCGAGGTGCCGGCCGGGAGTTCAGTGACGACGACCTGCCATTGACCTCGGGCCCGCTCCTCGATCTTCCAGCGGGCTCGCATTTTCAGCGATCCCCGCCCGCTCTCGTAGGCCGCGAGGATGTCGGAAGCTGAGGAGATGATCTGCCCGCCCCCTGGAAAGTCGGGTCCCTTGATGTATCGCATGAGATCCGAGGTCGTCATGTCGCGCCGGGCCAGCATGGCGATCGCCGCCTCGCCGACCTCTCGCAGGTTGTGGGGGGGAATCTCCGTGGCCATGCCGACCGCAATACCTGACGCGCCATTCAGCAAGACCATGGGCAGTCGGGCAGGGAGGAGCGCCGGCTCTTGCTGCGACCCGTCGTAGTTGGGAATGAACTCGACCGTGCCGCGATCGATCTCGTCGAGGAGCAACCCGGCCACGGCCGTCAGGCGGGCCTCCGTGTATCGCATGGCCGCCGGCGAGTCGCCGTCACGGGAACCAAAGTTACCGTGTCCGTCCACCAGGGGATAGCGCATGGTGAAGTCTTGCGCCAGCCGCACCATGGCATCGTAGGCGGCCGTGTCGCCATGCGGATGGTACTTGCCCAGCACGTCACCGATGACGCGGGCGGACTTTACGGGTTTAGCGGTCGGGCCCAGCCCCATTTCCCGCATGGCGTAAAGAATGCGGCGCTGCACGGGTTTTTGCCCGTCGCACACGTCCGGCAGGGCTCGCCCCTTGACGACCGATACGGCGTATTCAAGATAGGCCCGTTCGGCATAGAGACCCAGGGGCAATGAATCGCCTCCGCTGGGGAGGGGAGGGAGGGGCGGTGGCTCCTGGCGACCTCCCCCACCGCCGTCGGACGGTGGCCCCGCCGCCGGGGGCGCTTCCGCGTCGTCCAGGGTCTCGTCCCCGGACCCCAGTTCCCACTCATCCAGGTCTTTGAGCGCGTGTTCGATAGCAGAGAACACATCTTCTCCCGACGTGTCGGTGGGCGGCGTCTTCTGCTCATCGAAGAGATCCAACTGGTTCGACATCAGATATCCGCCTCCGCCTCGTTGCCGTGCGTCTCCAGCCAGACCCGGCGGGAGCTCGCCTCGCCCTTGGCCATCAGCATGTGCATCACGGTCTGTATCTTGGGTACCCCTTCACCCACCATCTCCACCCTCAGCAGGCGTCGCGTGTCCGGCGCCATGGTGGTTTCCCACAACTGCTCGTGGCTCATCTCGCCCAGGCCTTTGAAGCGAGACACCGACCACGTGCCGTCCTTCACGCCCTCCTGGCGGAGGTGGTCTTCGATGGAGCGCAACTCGCCTTCGTCCAGGGCGTATTTCTTGCGGGGCGGCTGGGTCTTGCCCTTGCCCGGAATGTCGACTCGGAAGAGAGGGGGCTGCGCTACATAGACGTGGCCCTGTTCGATAAGCTTGGGAAAGTGCTTGAAGAAGAGCGTCAACAAGAGCACCTGGATGTGGCGGCCGTCGACGTCGGCGTCGGCCAGGATGCAGATCTTGCCGTAGCGCAGCCCGGTCAAGTCTACCGTCTCTTCGAGCCCGTGCGGCTCGACCCCGATCGCCACGGCGATGTTGTGCACCTCGGTGTTGGCGTAGATCCGGTCGCGTTCTTGTTCCCACGTGTTCAGCACCTTGCCCCGCAACGGCAGGATGGCCTGGAAGTCTTTCTCCCGACCCTGCTTGGCCGACCCGCCGGCGGAATCGCCTTCCACCAGGAAGAGCTCGGTACGGCTGGGGTCCTGCGACTCGCAGTCGGTCAGCTTGCCGGGCAGCACCGCCACGCCGGAACCGCGCTTCTTTTCCACCTTCTGGGCCGCCCGCAGGCGAGACTGGGCCTGCCGAATGACCAGGTCGGCCAGCTTCTTGGCGGCGTCCACGTTTTCGTTGAGGAAGAGCTCCAGCGGGTCCTTCATCATGCTCGAGATGAGCTTGACCGCGTCTCGGCTGATCATTTTCTCTTTGGTCTGGTTTTGGAAGCTGGGATCGAGAATCTTGGCAGAGAGCACGAAGCTCAGCCGACCCGATACGTCATCCGAGATGAGCTTGACGCCTTTGGGCAGCAAGCTGTGCAGCTCGGCAAAATTGCGGACGGCATTGAAGACCGCTTCCCGCATGCCCGCGTCGTGCGTGCCTCCAGCCGGGGTCGGAATGAGGTTGACGAAGGACTCCCGCGCGACCTGGCCCTCTTCCGTCCACGCCAGGACCCACGCCGCGCCTTCGCCTTCGGCGAACGCCTCGCTGCCGGCCCCGACGTACTTCTGCCCCTTGATGAAGGGCATGACGAGGGGCTCCTCCCCGAGTTGCTCCTTGAGGTACCCCTGCATGCCGTCAGGGTAGGTCCAGACTTCCGTCTTCTCCTCACCCTGCCGGGACAGCGTGAGGGAGACCTTGACGCCGGGCAGCAGCACCGCCTTGGAGCGGAGGAGCCGCCGCATCTCCTCGATGGAGAGGGCCATGCTGTCGAAGTAGCGGGCGTTGGGCCAGATGCGAAGCTTCGTGCCCGACGTGCGGGGGCCCACGTCTGCCAGGCGGGCCAGCTCCTTGACCACGTCGCCGTCGGCGAATTCGATACGGAAGTGCCCGCCCTCTCGCTTGACCTCGACCTCGAGGCGCTTCGACAAGGCGTTGGTGACCGATACGCCGACCCCATGCAGACCGCCCGAAAACGTGTACGCGCCGCCAGCCAGCTTGTCGAACTTGCCGCCGGCGTGGAGGTGGGTGAAGACGACCTCTACGGTGGGGCGCCCTTCCTCCGGATGCAGGCCGACCGGAATGCCTCGCCCGTTGTCATCCACGCTGACGGAGCCGTCGTCGTGCATGGTGACGGCGATGGCCTTGGCGTAGCCGCCCAGGGCCTCGTCGGCCGCATTGTCGATGGCCTCCTGGATGATGTGCATGGGGTTCTCGGTGTGGGTGTACATGCCCGGCCGTTGCTTGACGGGCTCGAGACCCCGTAGGACCTTGATGGAAGATTCAGCGTAGGCAGAGCTCATAGGGGCCCCCGTTCCGTCCGATCCGGGAGCTTCCTTCTGTTACTCGACCAGAGTTGCCATGTCGACTTTCAGGCCGGGCAGGGCGCGCGGCTCAAAGGGGTTGTCCAGGGAGCCTTCCGAGGTGCGAACGTACCCCTGGGCCGTCCATTGATATTCCTCGAGTGTTCCTGCGGTGGGGTCGCCGATCCAGTACCAAGGGACCTGGTACTCCCAATAGGCCTTGAACTTGTCGATCCGATCCCGCGTGGACGAGTCATCCGACACGATCTCAGCCACGATGTCGGGCGCACCAGACAGGCGGCCTTCGCGATGTCGGTCGGAGTGCTCTTTGAAGAGCACCGCCACATCAACCCCGAACGTCTTTTTGCCAAAATCCACGAAGACCTCGTTGAACGCTTCACCGGTCTTCTTCTTGGCCAACCAGCG
>DASYBA010000090.1:0-41193 GCA_036501005.1 Candidatus Xenobia bacterium
CCGGGAGGGCGCCTTCCAGATCACGGCGGCGTCCGAGGTCATGGCCATCCTGTGTCTGTCGAACAGCCTGTCGGAGCTGCGCCAGCGGCTGGGCCGCATCCTGGTGGCGAAGGGCAAGGCGGGGGCCCCTGTCACGGCCAACGACCTCCAGGGGGCGGGTGCGGCGACCGCGCTCTTGAAAGACGCTCTCAAGCCCAACCTGGTGCAGACCGTCGAAGGTGGCCCTGCGCTCATTCACGGCGGCCCGTTTGGCAACATCGCCCATGGCACCAGCTCCATCCTGGCCACTCGCTTGGCGCTGGGCCTGGGCGACTACGTGGTCACCGAGGCCGGCTTCGGCAGCGACCTGGGGGCCGAGAAGTTCTGCAACATCGTCTGCCCCGTCGCCGGCTTCACGCCGGCGACCTTCGTGCTGGTCGCCACCGTGCGAGCCCTGAAGATGCACGGCGGCCGTTCGAAGGCTGATCTGGCGACGCCAGACGTCGCCGCGGTGGAGAAAGGCCTGCCCAACCTGCAACGCCACCTGGCTCACCTGTCCTGCTATGGCCCGCCGGTCGTGGTGGCCATCAACCGACATGAAGCCGATACGGAGGAGGAGCTGGCCACCGTCCTGGCATGGTGCCGACAGCAAGACGTTGCGGCAGCCGTCGCCGACGTCTATCGACAAGGCGGAGAAGGGGCCGCGGAGCTGGGCCGACAGGTCATCGAGGCGAGCCGCCGTCAGAGTGCGTTCCAACCGTTGTATCGAGCCGATGCGCCCGTGCTGGAGAAACTCAACACGGTGGCGCAGGCCGCTTACGGGGCCGGCGGTGTCGTGCTGGAGGAAGGCGCCATGACGCGCCTGGCGTGGGTGGAGAAGCACGGGTTTGCAGACCTGCCCATCTGCATGGCGAAGACCCAGTTCTCCTTTACCGACGACACCAGTCGCCTCGGAGCCCCGACCGGCTTTCCCATCCGGGTGCGAGACCTGGAGGTATCGGCTGGAGCAGGCTTCCTGGTCGTGCACACGGGCAGCATCCTGCTGTTGCCGGGCCTGCCCAAGGTGCCGTCCGCCACCGCCATCGACGTCACGGATGCAGGGGTGATCACAGGACTTTTTTGAGGGGAGGACAAACCCATCTCCATGCAAGCCATCGCTTCCACACAACAACTTTCTCCCCACGAACGACTGACCCGACTGCGCCAGGAGTTGCAGCGGCAGGGCCTGGACGGCTTTCTCGTGCCTCGAGCCGACGAGCACCAGGGCGAGTACATTCCGCCCGCTTCGGCGCGCCTGGCATGGCTGACGGGCTTCACGGGCTCGGCCGGAGCCGCCGTCGTCCTGCAGGACCATGCAGCCGTCTTTGTCGACGGCCGCTACACGCTGCAAGCCAAGGCTGAGGTGGACATGGGGCTATATGGCCACCGCCACTTGATTGATGAGCCCCCGCACCAGTGGCTGCCGGGCCACGTCAAGCGTGGGCAGCGCCTGGGCTACGATGCCTGGCTGCACACCACCCATGATGTCCGCACGTTGCGGACCGCTCTGGAACCCGTCGGGGTCTCGCTGGTGGCCGTGGCGCACAACCCCATCGATGCCGTCTGGAGCGATCGGCCGCCGGCCCCCGACACCGCGGTGCAGATTCATCCCGTGAAATACGCGGGGCAGGCCAGTTCCGACAAGCGCAAGGCCCTCGCCGAGGCGCTCGTCAAGGAACACCTGGAGGCGGCCATCATCACCAGCCCCGACAGCGTGGCATGGCTTTTGAACGTGCGCGCGACCGACGTGCCCCACACCCCCCTCCCCCTCAGCTTCGCCATCTTGCACGGCAACGGCCAGGTGGACTGGTTCATCGAGCCGGCGCGTCTATCGGATGAAGTGCGCCGGCATGTCGGCTCCGAGGTTCATGTCCACCCGCCATCCGCCCTTCTGCCGTCCTTGGACAAGCTGCAGGGTCGGCGGGTTCGATACGATCCGGCAGTGTCCGCCGACATGCTGCGAAGCCGCCTGGAAGAGGTGAAAGCGGTGGTGGTCGAGGGGCCCGATCCGTGCTTCCTGCCCAAGGCCTGCAAGAACCCGGTCGAGCTGGAAGGCGCTCGCACCGCCCACCGGCGAGACGGCGCCGCCCTCTGTCGGTTTCTCGCCTGGGTCGACCGGCAAGGCGCTGGGGTGGGCGAAATCGCCGCATCCGACAAACTCGAGGCCTTTCGCCGCGAGTTGCCGGAGCTTTTGGACCTGAGCTTCGATACCATCTCGGGGGCAGGCTCGAACGGGGCGATCGTGCACTATCGTTCGAGTCCAGCCACGGAACGCAAGATTACTGAGGGTGAGCTGTACCTGGTCGATTCGGGTGCCCAATATGCCGACGGCACCACCGACGTAACCCGCACGGTCGCCGTTGGAACGGCCCCCCCGGCCGCGGCCGAGCATTTCACGCTGGTGCTGCAGGGCCACATTGCGCTGGCTCTGACCCGCTTTCGACAGGGCATCAGCGGACATCAGTTGGATGCCATTGCCCGCCTGCCGCTGTGGGCCCGCGGCCTGGACTACGATCACGGCACCGGGCATGGCGTGGGCAGCTACCTCGGCGTGCACGAGGGGCCCCAGCGTATCGCCAAACAGCCCAACAACATCGCCTTGCAAGCGGGCATGATAGTATCGAATGAGCCGGGCTATTATGCCACCGGCCAGTACGGCATCCGTATCGAGAACCTGGTAGTGGTCGTTCCCGTAGAAACCCCGGGCGGCGAGCATCGCATGCTCGGCTTCGAGACGCTGACCCTGGCCCCGATCGATCGTCGCCTGGTGGTCAAAGGCATGCTGAGTGCGGCTGAACTGGTGTGGCTGAACGATTATCATCAGCGGGTTTGGGAGATCATCTCGCCCTGGGTGGATCCGCAGACTCGAGACTGGCTGCGCCAGGCGACGCAGCCTATCTAGCGCTTGGCGTACGCGCGGCCGCGCACGGAACAGGGCCGGCTGGCGGCCTGGATTGGTCACCTGTTGCTGCAGCATGTGGAAAAGCACCCCTGCGGTGAGGTCATGGTGGGAACGGCCTACCTGCTGGAGCGGAACTCCGATAGAGTGAGGGATCCGGATGTGAGCTTCATATCGAATGCTCGACTGCCGGAGGCCAACCGGGGCGTGTCGTATCCGGAGATGGGCCCCGACCTGGCGGTGGAAATCGTGGCCCCGGGCCACAAAGCGGGAGATATCCTCAAGGAAGTGAAGGAGTTCCTGTCGGCGGGCAGCCGGCTGGTCTGGGTGGTCTACCCCAGGCGCCGGCAGGTGGCGATATTCCGCCCCGATCACTCGTTTACCCGATTGGGTCTATCGGATCGGCTGACGGGCGAAACGGTCCTGCCTGGCTTTGATTGCTCGCTGGCGACCTTCTTTTTGCCGCTCATGTCGACCGGGCCTGTCGTTCCGGGCAGTCCGTCCTCGTCGACCTGACGAATTGACGACGGCCCGGAGTGACGCCAGATGAGTGAACGCCAGGAGAGGGGGGCGCAGGCGGCGGCTAGGGTCCCTAGAAGTAAACAGGTGCCGTGATCTTTCGCAAGCTGGGATGGCAGCTCACCGCGTCGTTTTTCGTCGTCATCTTGTTTTCCATGGCGGTGCTGGGCTTTTATCTGCTCCACCGCCTCGATCAACTCTTTACCGACGACGTCGATTCCAGCATCCACGACGAAGCCCACCTGGTGGCCCAGATGTGGGGCCAGTTCAACGAGAACGGGGCGCCCATCAACCAGCAGCAGAAGCGGGTCGTCTACACCCTCTGCAATATGTTGACCTGGCAGTACGGAAGCCGCATTCGGATTCTCGATCTGAAGCGCAATACCGTCGTCGATCCCCTGGCCGATCCCAATCCGGTGGTCAGGAATCGCACCGAAGTCCAACTGGCCTTGGAAGGGCAGGAGGCCACCGCCACCTGGGAGCCCGAGCAGGAGGACGACCCACCGACCAAAGCGGTGGCCTTTCCTGTCATCGTGTCTCGCCCCACCCGGAGCGGCCCCAAGAGCATGGTCGTCGGCGTCGTCTACGTCAGTCGTTCCTTGAAATATCAGCGCCAACTGCTCCATAGCCTGCGCTTCGACTTCGTGGGCGGTACCCTGCTGTCGTTGCTGTTCTCGGGGATCATCGCGGTGATGTTCTCGCAGTTTCTTTCCAATCCGCTGCGCCGCATGAGCGCGGCGGCCAAGCAGATGGCCCATGGCGACATGTCGGCCGTGGTGCCGGTCCAGGGCCACAACGAAATCGGCGAGCTGGCCCAGTCGTTCAACTACATGGCCAAGGAGCTGGGCCACCGTACCGAGCAACTGGTGGAGGAGAAGAACAAGCTGTCGGCCGTGCTGACGCACATGCAAGGCGGCGCCCTGCTGGTGGATGTCGAGGGGCACCTGCTCATGCACAACCGTACGGCCCTGCAGATGCTCGGCGTCGATCCAGCGAGCGACCCCTCTCAGTGGGATAGTTTTACCCGCATCCTGGATCTGGCCATGACCCATGCCGGCTCTGGTTCTTCCTCCAGTCAGGAGGTGCGCTTGCCGGGCGGCGTGGTGGCTCAGGTCCGCTGGACGCCGCTGCGCACCGAGTCGGACGAGCCGTACGGGTTCGTCATCCTGCTCAACGACATCACCGAGCTGCGGCGAGTCGACGAGATGAAGACGGAATTCGTGTCCAACGTGTCGCACGAGCTTCGCACACCCCTGGCGGCCATCAAGGGACTGGCCGAGATCCTCCTCGACGGAGCCCTCCACGAGGCCGAAGGGCGCAGGTTCCTGGGGTCCATCAATCATGAGGTCGACCGCCTGACCAGGCTCGTCAAAGACCTGCTGGATCTCTCCAAGATCGAGTCTGGCATGGTCAAGTTCGAGACCCGACCCGTCGATCTGGGGGACATTCTCCTGGGGGTCCTGCACCGCATGCAGGCCCGCCTGGAAGCGGCCACCATCGTGACCGACCCGGACCTGCTGGGCTGCATGGTCATGGCCGACGTCGATCGTCTGGAGCAGGTGCTCATCAATCTGCTGGGCAACGCCGCCCGCTATACGCCGCCCGGTGGGCTCATCAAGCTATCGGCCCGCGGCGCCGACGGCATCTGCGAGTTCTGTGTCGAAAACGAGGGCGTGGGCATTCCGCGCGAAGAGCTGGCCAAGATCTTTGAGCGGTTCTATCGAATCGACAAGCACCGCTCCCGAGACCAGGGCGGCACCGGTCTGGGCCTGTCCATCACCCGACACATCGTCGAACGGATGGGGGGCCGTATCTCGGCCGAGTCGGAGGACGGCTTGACCCGCTTCATCTTTACCTTGCCGCAACCTCGCACCGCCGGGCCTTCGTTGGAAGATACGCCTCGAGCGGCCGTGGCGGGATGAGAGCTGGGCGGAGGAAAAAGCGGCCCCCGGCAGAAACATGCGTACCCGGTAGCGGCTACCGTCGCTGACGTCCCCACGGGTTTTGAACGAATCGAAGGAGGCACCCATGCGCACCTGCCCGGCATGCGGCAAAGAGAATGAAGACAACGTCACGCGCTGTGCAACGTGTGACGAGGAGATCGGGGCGGGAGCTGCGGCGAAGGCGTCTGAGGACGATCCCTCCTTGTCCACCCTGAAGGTCGACGCCCACGAGATTTTTGCGGCGGCCGCCGCGCAGGCGACCAGCACGGAAGACCTGACCAAGGGCACCGATGGCAAGTCGTCGGAAGCCAAGAGTGAGGCCAAAGCTGAGAGCAAGGAACCGGCGCCCGCCTCCAACCACGTAGCGACCGCCGTCACCGAGCAGGTTCCGAGTGAAAAGCCGGCCGGCGAAGCAGACGCTCCGGTGGCATCGCCTCGCCCCCCCGCTCCCCCTCCGGTGGGCGAAAAAGTCGGTGCTGGCGTGGTCGCGGGAGACACCGCGAGGGCCGGCGGGCAAATGACCGTGCAGGTACCTGTCGAGCAGATGCGAGCGCCGGGGGGCAACCTGGTCTTTGCGCCCGGCACCATCAAGCTGGTCGTCGAGCAAGGCATGAGCGTCAACAAGGAGTACCTTCTCAACGACCCCGAGCTCATCATCGGCCGCCGAGACCCCGAGCAGGAGTTCATTCCCGACATCGACCTGTTCGATCAGGAGAACGCCAACAACCGCTACATCTCCCGCCGCCAGGCCCGGCTGTTCTTCCAGGAGGGGCACCTGTTCGTCGAAGATCTGGATAGCTCCAACGGCACCTGCGTCAATAACCGGCCCATCAAACCCAACATGTCGGTGCAGTTGAACTCTGGCGACAAGCTCTTGCTGGGCCAGAGCGTCATGTTCCGCATCCGCCCCATGACGACGAGCTAACAGGGCTAAAAGGGCTCCCGCGCAGCAAGAGCCCTCAAGGTAGGCGCTGGCTAGTAGTGGCGAAGCCGATGCCGCAGGGCTCTCCCTAGCTGCCAGCCGGGGGGGCCCCCAGCGCAGCGCCTGGGGGGCGGAGCCCTCTAGGCGCTGCGCTGCCCTAGTGCTAGTGCATTGCTGCCTGAGAGGCGAGGCCGGAGTAGCAGAGGAGGCCGGAGACGGCGGCGGCAGCGGGAATGGTCAGCACCCAGGCGACCAGCATGTTGCCCGCCACGCCCCAGCGGACGGCGCTCAGCCGCCGGGTCGCTCCCACCCCCATGATGGCCCCGGCGATGACGTGCGTGGTGCTCACTGGCGCGCCGAAATGGCTGGCGACGACGATGGTGGAAGCGCCGGATATCTCGGCGGCAAACCCGTGCACCGGTTGGAGCTTGAAGATCTTGCTGCCCATGGTCTTGATGATGCGCCAACCCCCAGACGCCGTGCCGCAGGCCATGGCGGCGGCGCAGCTCAGGATGACCCACTTGGGAACCTCGACGTGGTGGACATCGATCTTGCCCACGGCCACCAGCGCCATGGTGATGATGCCCATGGACTTCTGGGCGTCGTTGTTGCCATGGCTGTACGCCAGGAACGCCGAGGAGAAGACCTGCAGCCGGCGGAACAAGCCGTTGGCCTTCGGGGCTGGCACGTCGTTGAACAGCCACATGATGACCGTCATCAGGAAGAACCCGACGCCCATGCCAACGAGCGGGCTGGCCACCAAGGGAATGAGCACTTTGTGAAAGATGGTCTCAAAGTGGAGAGAGCCGAAATAGCCGGCCGCCGTTACGGCACCAATCACCCCGCCGATCAGGGCATGAGATGATGAACTGGGCAGCCCCCAGTACCACGTGGCCAGGTTCCACGTGACCGCCCCCAGCAGCGCGGTCAGCACCATCCATTGGCTGACCACCTGAGCGTCGACCAGGTCTGAACTGATCGTCGTGGCGACGTGAGTGCCCAGCAGGGCTCCCACCAGATTGAGCGCCGTCGCCATGGCAATGGCGGCCCGCGGCGAGAGCCCCCGAGTCGAGATGATGGTGGCAATGGCGTTGGCCGTATCGTGAAATCCGTTGATAAAATCGAAGCACAGCGCCACGGCCACGACGATCACGAGCAGGGTGAGCTGGGAGTGCATGCGCCACCCCATGTTGGCCCTCCTCCAAGTCGATCCTGCGCCCCTGCCCAGTGGAACCCGGCGGTTTGGCAACATCGGGGCAATGGATTCCGACCTGCACTTGCAGTAGGATCTCTATAGTAGCCTGGATGGAAGTGTACCGACACCGGTGCACATCGGGGGACAGGCCTACACGGCGTCTTGCACGCGCCCTGAACGCATGCATGCCGTCGACAGCCGGCTATTCGATAGCTGGTTCGCGCTCCTTGTGACCCATGCCAAAAATGGGCCATGGTGGACGCGCCCTCAGCATACATAGAGGAAGAGAAACGAGGTCACCACCATGGAAAGCAATTCCGCAGCCGTCGATAAAACCAACAAAGCCCTCGCCATGCTCGCCATCATGCGCCTCATCGAGAAGAAGCGGAAGACGCAGCACGGCCGCAAGTCGACCAGCAAAGCAGCCCGTTAGGCGAAACTCCAAGGAGCTTCGCCCTACGACACAGAAACGCTTGCTGTGTCGCGGGAGACTGAGGTCCTTCAAGTCCTGCTCGACGTCAGCCGGTTGATCAGCTCGAGAAACCAGATGTCGACCGTGGTCCGGCGCGTGACGCAGGAACTGCGGAAGGTTCTGAACGCCGACGCCTGCTCCATCCTGCTGCTCGATCCGGTCCGCAAGGAGCTGGCCTTTGCCGAGTCCTCCGGCCATACTCGCTGGGAACGCGACAACATTCGCTTCCGCATTGGCGAAGGCGTGGCCGGTTGGGTGGCTCGGTCCAAACAGCCAGTGCTCATTGAAGACGTCGAAAACGACGACCGGTTCGTCAAGATCGCACGCCAACGCCGGCCCATGTCGTCCATGATCGGTGTTCCGCTGGTCGTGAACAAGCGGGTCATCGGGGTCGTATCGTTGACGACTCGCACCCAGGACCACCGCTTCAACCAGGCTGATCTCCAACTGGCCGTGCTGCTCTCCGCGCACGTCGCCTTGGCCCTGGAGAACGGCCGACTGTACGAGATCTCCGTCATGGACGGACTGACCAACGTCTACAACCGCCGCTACCTGACGCAGCGGCTACACCAGGAAATCGCCTACAGCCGTCGATTCCGACACCCGTTGACGCTGGTGATGGTGGACATCGACTGGTTCAAGAAGATCAACGACACCTATGGCCACCAGGCCGGCGACCAGGTGCTGCGCCAGGTGTCGCAATTGTTCAACCGCAGCTTGCGAGAGTACGACGTGGTCGCCCGTTACGGCGGCGAGGAGTTCGCCTTGCTGCTGCCTTCGCTGGAAAAGCTTTCCGGTGCGTCGGTCGCCGACCGACTGCGTTTCCATGTTGCCGATGCTCCCGTGCGCCACAAGGATCAACAGATTTCCGTCACGGCCAGCTTTGGGGTGGCCGCCTTTCCGGAGGACGCCGATGCGGCTGACGAACTGATCCTGCGGGCCGATCAAGCCTTGTACCAGGCCAAACAAAGAGGCCGAAACCGCGTTGCGCTCGCATAGCTATCTGGCTGGTACCCAGAGCCCTCATAGGTGCCAAGGGGACACGGGGGGCTATGCGTCGAATGAAAAAACGATGCTCTGGGAAGAAGCCCGGAGAAAGCAAGGTGCGAGGACCCGGTGCCGGAGAAGATCGATACAGGATATGAGCTCGTCGTCATCAAAGGCGAGGACCGCGGCCGCAGTTTCCCGCTCATGTATCGCGAAGTGCACCTGGGCCGGAAGTCCCATCCCGATGCCAACGACGTCGATTGGGTCCACCTCATCGATCCGACGGTTTCCCGCCACCACGCCTCCCTCATCTGGGACGATCACCGGCGACGCTATGTCCTCCACCATCGGTCTCGCACCAACCCCACCTGCCTGAATGGGCAGGCGGTCCTGCAGGAGGAGCTGGGGCCGCATGACGTGGTCCAGCTTGGCATGTTGACCTTCAAGGTGGTCAAGCGCCAACCGCCGGGCGCTCCCCAGCAGACCATGATGCATTCCGGGCCTGTGCGCCGGGACTCCATCGTGCGCGATTCGCGGACCAAGCCCGACACCGGCTTCACCCTGGTCGTCACGGCCGGACCGGATCGGGGCCGGTCCTGGCTCCTCGACCAGACCGTCATCATCATCGGTTCCCAGCAGAACGTTGAAGGCGGCCGCACCTCCCAGATCATCCAACTGGTCGATGCGTCCCTGCCGCCCGAGCAGTGCATGTTGACGTGGTACGAGCGAGAGAAGACGTTCGGCATCATCCAGATGGATCGATCCCCGGTGCCGACGGTGGTCTATCGACAGGGGCAACAGGGGCCGGAAGAGGCCACGCTTGACTCCATCAACCAGATCCTGTTGCAGGCCGACGATCAGATCGTCATGGGGCAGTCTGCCTTGCTCCTGCAGTCCCGCCGGTCCATGCGCGATTCGGGGGTGGGCCGGCCCATGGCGCCACCCATCGCCACTCCACCCCTGCTCAGCCCGCAGCAGCCTGCCGTGCGCCCGGCCGCACCGGAACCCAACTACTCCATGGCGCCGCCGCGGTTGCCGGCGGCTCCGCCGCCCGGCCCAGGGGAATCTCTGGGGGGCAGCTACCCCCCCGCGGACCCCGGCCGCGTGCCGCCCCGCTATGCCCCTGGTCTGGGCACACGCCGCACCGAGCTGGTCGACAATGCCGGGGTCGGATACCCACCGCCGGATGCCCTCAACCTCATGCCCCGCCTGTCCGGCGAATCGGCGGCCGCCGCCCGCAGCTATCCTGACCCGTACCAGGAAGCCTACAGCGGCTTTCCGCCAGCGCCCAGCGAACACTCTGGCGGCCCGGCCGGCTACCCCGCCGCGTGGCCGGCCGCCGGCAACCAGCCAGGCTGGGCCTCGACGCCGGTCGCGCCGCAGCCCCAGCCTCTCAACCCCGGATGGGGCCCGGGCCCGATGGTCCCGCCCCCCCAACAAGCGCCCATGTGGGCGGATCCGGGGTTGAGCCCCGAGCATGGCTTCAGCGAGGATCCGCCCGTACCGTCTGCGGTATTGCGTCAAGCGGCTGCCCCCCTGTGGCGACGCAATAATCGGGAGCCCCTGGCGCCCGCGGTGACGCCCATCGAACGGACGCCCCGGCCGACCGCCGACCCCCTGGAGGCCCCCCGCCTGCGGGGCCGCACCGAAGATGAACTGCCGCCGGATCGGCGGCCGCAGAAAAGCAGCTATCGGCCGCGGGTGGACGAGCCGGTCGAAGAGGAACGCCCGCCAGCCCGACGTCCGACTCGGAACGAAGTGGTCGACGCCAATCGCGTTCGCCAGGCCCAGTTTGAAGACGTGCTGGATTACCGGGAGGATGAGGCCCCGCGGCAGTCGCTGCCCTGGGGGCGCACCACCGCGGCCCGCCGCCAGGGTACGGACACCCGAGGTGGCGGGAGCGGCGGCAACTTCGAGACCTCCACCGACCGCCGTAATGTGGAAAGCAGCACCGATCGGCCGCGCTCACCCATGAAGGGCAAGGTCATGGGCGAGCCGGTCCGTCCCCCCGCTCCGCCCGCCAAGCGGGGTCTCCTCGACGAGGATTTTGGCGCTCGAGTGGTGGACCCCGACGAAGGTCCTCCCCCCCGTCCCATGGAGTCCTGGACCCCGAACGGCGAGCGCGCTTCCGGTGTCATCAAGAAAGGCAGCAGCGGTGGACCCCGGGCGATGAACATCATCGGTCTGGGCAAGGGCGGCGGCACGACCCGCTCGCCGGTGCGTTTCCAGCCCCCCGACGACCAGGACGAAGTCGTCGAGTCGCTGACTTCTTCGGCGGGAGGTTGGCGCTTTGCGGCCGACTTCGTGTTGGGCTTCATTGAAGGCCCGTTGCGCGGTGCCAAGGTCGAACTGTTGACCGAAGATCTGTCGGAAGGACACGAAATCACCATCGGTCGCCGCGGCAGCCGCCCCAACGATATCGAAATAAACGACGAGCGGGTGGCCAACGAACAGGCGCTGCTGCTTTTCCATCAGCACCACTTCACCCTCGTCAACCAGGCGAGCCACCGGCCCATCCAGGTGAACAAGCTGACGGTGGCGGGCGGAGAAGAGATGCTGCTCAAGCATGGCGACCACATCGCCGTGGGCAACAGCCGCCTCATCTTCCTCGAACGCTCCACGGTCGAGGCGCTGATCTACTACGAACTGGCTATCGTGGCGGGTGTGCCGGGCGACCGCGGTCGTCGATTCGATATTCTGCGCGAGCGCACATCCATCGGTCGCAGCCCTGACCTGGACGTGGTGCCGAGCGACGAAGGGGTGTCTCGCCGCCACGCCAGTCTCATCTATCGAGAGGGAGCCTTCTTCCTCTTGCACGAGAGTGGGTCGTCGCCCACCTTCGTCAACGGCGTGGCGCTGCCCAAGGGGCGAGAGCGCCAGCTCAACCTGGGCGACAAGATCCAGATATCGAAAGCGACCACCCTCGTCTTCCGCGAGAAAGTTTAACAACATTCAATATTGGGGTTGATGGATCCCTCGAGTTTGGTTGGCGTTGCACGGGGGTAGAATTGCGATAGACAGAGATTCTGTCGACGATGTTTCGAGGAGGACGTGGATTCTCGTGAAGAAGATTTTTGCTATCGGATTCGGTACACTCAGCCTGGGGCTGATGCTGTTCGCCGCCGCTCCCGCGCGAGCGGCTGACTACCCCAACGTCAGCACCCTGCACCCTTTCACCGCGGACTGCAACTACATGTCCCGGGCTGGATACCTGCGCTATATGGTATTCGCCCAGGACGGCGTGTGGCTGTCCCGTGCCGAATCGGTTGCCATTGTGCAGAGCCAGGGTACGGCGGCGGGCGAATAAGCTCGGTTGTCACACCTGCAGAACCCGGTCAGAAGACCGGGTTTTTTTATTTCCGGCGAACTACGACCCAGGTCCCACGTGGGCACAGCCTCCGACCTAGGATGTCTTCCTAAAGATACGTCCTTCGGTCATTTTCAACCCATGAGTTCTGGCGGTAGAATGCACAGGAAAGCATTCATTTCGGTTTTGGAAAGGGGGGAGAAGTCACGGAGCGCATGGGCGCGGTGCAGGTCAAAACCACCATCCAGTCCGTGCAGGGGCTATTGCTGTCCCTGCGCGCCACCGGGCGAAGCGGCATGAGACCACGCCTGGCGTGGTGGCTGTGGCTCTGCCTCATGGCCGTATACTGGGGCCTGGGTCTGCCCTTCTCCCTGCGCTATCTCAACTACGACGCGGCCCAGAAGAACTGGATCTGGGCGACCTATCTGTGGGAGGTACCCGTCCTCGGCCTCGTCTTTGCCATCTGGCCGATGTGGGTCGGGTTGGCCCCGGTGGTGTCGTTCCTCAAGACCAGCGGGGGTCGTCCGGCCGAAGCCGGACAGATTCGTTCGCTGGCGCTAGCCCTGCCTCTGCGCCTGCCCCCGCTCGTCCTGGGGGCGAGCCTGCTGGGCTTCGGGCTCGGTTCGTTGCAGCTTCGGGCCTGGGCCGACGTACCCACGGTTGAACTGGTCAAGAATCTGTGCCTGGGTCTGCCCACCGGCCTGTTGAGCGGCTTGTTGACCTACTTCATCCTGGCCGAGGGGCTACGGCCCGTCATCCAATATTGCGATACCCTGATGTCGCTGCGATGTCCGCGGCAGGTGCCGCCGTTGACGGTTTTCGGCAAGGTCCTGGCTTGCCTGTTGGTCATCAGTATCGTATCGATTTCAGTCATGGGCCTCATGTCGTACACCAGCAGCCAGAGACTGCTCGAAGACGAGCTCCGGTCGGTCGTCCCCCAACGCCTGGCGGAGCTGGTGCGCGCCGATCAACCGACCATGGCGACGGACACCGTCCTGGGACTGCCGATGCAGTGGTGCCGTGTGTCTCCGCACCTCTTGTCGGTCGCCCTGCCGCAGGATGCGGAGTTCATTCTAGGCGATCAGGGCCTCACGGTGGTTCGCCGCACGACATCTCGCCTGGTGGCCTGGCAACGGACCCCCGACGGACGAATGCTGGTCGCCGTTCTGCCCTTGGCGGGCGCCCTGGCATGGTCGCAGACCACGGTCCAGGAGACGGTGCTGGTGGGACTCTGCACGCTGGGGGTGGCCATGCTGCTCGCCCTCGCGGTGGCTTGGAACCTCGGCCGCCCAGTGCAGGACATGGCCGCCATGCTGGCCACTCGGGGCGAGGACGGACTGCCGGCGCAGGTGCCCATCCACGATGGCGATGACGAGCTGGGAGAGCTGAGCCGGGCCTTGCGCATCCTGCTGGACGAGTTGAAGACGGCGCAGGTGCAACTGGCGCAGGCCAATTTCGACCTGCGCCACAAGGTTCAGCAGCGTACTCGGGAAATGCGTGAAGCGGCTGCGCTGTTCGAAGTGTCCCGCGCCTTGACCTCGTCTTTGCAGGTCGACCGGGTGCTGAACGAAGTCGTCACCCAGGTCCGCGAGCTGACCGAGGCCGACGGCTGCTCCATGCTGTTGAAAAAGCACGACTGGCTTGAACTGCGAGCCTCGTCTGGTCTCGACGCCGAGCTCTTGCCAGCCGCCCTGAGTGCCCAGGAGCTAGGCAACTTCGATTGGTATCGGGGCAGACCGCAGGTGCTGCGCATCAACCGGCTCCCCGCCGCCCTGCGAGAAGCGCTCCAGGCGCAGGGGTTCCAGGTCATGATCGCCTGCCCGCTCTTCACCCAGCGCAGCCTGCTGGGTCTTCTGGCGGTCTACTACCGCCATCCCGACGTTGACCTGGAACGTGATTTGAATCTGCTCCTGACGGTGGGCGGGCAGGCCGCGGTGGCCATCGAGAACGCCCGCCTGTACGAAGACCAGCAGCACGTGACCAACCTCCTGCGGGGTATTCTGGCCCCCCGCGAGGCCCTCGGCATGGACGGCGTCGAGGTCGGTCATCGCTTTGTGCCGTCCATGCTGCTATCGGGCGATTACTATGACATCATCCCCCTCCGCGAGCACCGTTTTGGCGTGGTGATCGCCGACGTCGCAGGGAAAGGCCCCGACGCCGCCATCATCACGGCCCGGGCCAAACACATCATCTCAGCCTACGCGACGGCGGGCTTCTCGCCGGCTCGCACCCTTGAGCTGCTCAACCAGCAACTCGTGGGCACCGCGGAAGATCTCCACCTGGTCACGGTCTTCTACGCCGAGGTCGACCTGCTTTCCAAGCAGTTGACGTATGCGTCGGCCGGGCACGAGCCGCCGCTCTTATGGAGCCCCGACCGCCTGGAGCCCCAAGCGCTCGTCTCCGACGGCGTGCTGGCCGGGGTGACCGTCACGGGCACCTACCGCGAGCACATCCTGCCCTTTGAGGCAGGCACGTGCCTGCTTCTGTACACCGACGGGGTGACCGAAGCTCGAGACGCGGCCGGCCAGTTCTTCGGACAGCAGGGCATGCGCCAGGTCATCGCCGAGGTGGGGAGCGAGTCGCCCCAGCAGGTGGTCAACCACATCTACGTGGCTGCCAACCGTTTTTGCCAGGGCCACTTCACCGACGACGTCTCCCTCCTCGTGATTCGGCTCACGCCGGTGGCGTAGGACCGGAGGCCGGCAGGCCGAATAGCCGCCGACCATGAAGAAAGTTCTGTCCCTTCTGTTTTTGCTGGGGGTCACCGCGCATGCCGACGTCGTGCATGTGGCCTTGACGCCCCCCGTCAACCCTCACCAGGCCAGAGTGGCGGGGCACGTGCTGACGACGCGCCTGAAGGCCTGGTATCTCGGCGCACCGGTGCAGCCCCAGGTCGACGTGCAGGGGTCGGCTGTGAAGGTGGACATGCCCTCCAAGCCGGCGGTGCCACCGCACGCCATTCTCACGTCTCCGGGTCGGGTTTCGTATCGGATCAATCGCGGCAGCCACGACCAGCCCCGCTGGGTCGTTCTCGTCCAGCAGCCGCTGGGTACGCCATGGTTTCGCTCCGGACGCTATCTCGGCATGAACCGCATCACCTTGCAACTGAACCCGGTCGGAGCGAAAGTCCTATCGAAGGCGTCCAAGCAAGCCCTGCACCACGAGATGGGTCTCTTCGTCGACAGCACGCTGGTTGAAGCCGAACCGGTGGTGAAGGTGGTGGACACCCGGTCGCCCCTGCAGTTGACGTGCTCCCGGACCATGAAGGAGGCCGACGCCCGCGTGCTGGCCAGCCTCCTGGTCGGTGGGCCGCTCCCGGTCAAGGCCAAGGAGCAATAGATCTAACCCGAAGGGGTTACGTTGCTATAGACTTCTTTCCTCAAGCTCGAATAGTTACGCAAAATCTGGTGAACATAGTTTCGAGTCTCCCGATAGGGGGGTATACCGTGATAGTGCACCACTGCGCCAGGCCCAGCATTGTAGGCCGCCACGGCATTCTTCACCTGGCCGTTGAAAAAGCACAGGTTGCTTCGCACCAGTTTAATGCATCCGCCCAGGTTGTCGTCGGCATCGTAGGGATCGTCGACCTTGAGTTCGGACGCTGTTTCCGGCATGAGCTGGCCCAGGCCCTGAGCGCCGACCCGCGACGTCGCGTCGGGACGGAACGCCGATTCCTGGGCGACCAGCGAGACAATCAAGAGCGGATCCACGTGGTGCTCTTTCGATACCTGCCAGATGGTGGTCACATAGTGCTCGGCATCCGGTTGCACGACTTGCGGATTGTAATGTTGAATCCAATGCACCGTATGCGCCATCATGGGCGTGATGACGTGGTAGGGCCGACCCAGTCGAGAGGCCAGCATGTGCGGATGCGGGCGGCCTGGGGCGATACGGGCTGGCGTTCGAACCAGCGGACTCGTCTCGGATGCCACCAGACCGTTGAGTCCACTCGATAGAACCACAGCTACGGTAAAGCAGGCCGCCACGGCCGAAGAATACCAATGCTTCATTTTTCCCCCAGCACGGAATTGTCCTCGGAAGATACGCGAAAACGAATCGATTTTCCAGCCATGAGGCCCTAAATCATACTACAGGATTAGTCCATCGGACTCGGCCGTCAATCGAGGGCGAGCGAGTATTCATATTGAATAGGATTCGTAAAGATCGCCGTCGAAACGTGTCGGCATGCTGATGGTCCAAGGCGTTCCCCTGCTGGCGGTGTGGGTAACCGGCACCCTGGCAGGCATATTCTGCGGCACATGGTGGGGCCAGATACTCGCCGCCCAGGACGCTCGGCCGGAGTTCTTCGTCACCGTCCATCAGAGCCAGAACGCCACCTACGGCCGCTTCGTACCGGTGCTCATGGGGCTGGCGCTGCTCTCGGTGGGCGGCTGGCTGGCCATGCTGGTCCGGTTTTTTCCAGACCCGCACCAAACAGTGCCGGTGGGCGTCGCTGAAGGGCTCCTGCTGCTGTCTGTCGTCTCCACCCTGGTCGTCAACGTGCCCGTCAACAAGATGCTGGATGCCTGGTCGCCCTCCCAGCCCCCGGACGGCTGGGCAGCGTCCCGACGCCGCTGGAACGCCGGCCACGTCGCCCGCGCCGTTTTCACCACCGTGGCCTTCCTCTGTCTCATTTTGTGCCTGTTGTCGAGGTGAGGCCGCAGGAACCTGCCCCTGCTCCTCCCAAACCTCCCTCTGCCCATGCCCACTGACTTCTTGACCGGCCTCGAGTGCAGCGCCTGCCACCAGCGGCAGACACCGGATCGGCTGCACAACCTCTGCCCGCACTGCCAGAAACCCCTGCTGGCGCGCTACGACCTGGAGCGGGCGGCCCAGACGCTGAGGCTGGGGGACATGGCCGGGCGGCCCGCGTCCATGTGGCGTTACCGGGAGGTCATGCCGGCCCGTCGCCCGCTGAGCCTGGGCGAAGGCTGGACGCCCCTTCTCCCGGTGCGAGACTACCCCCACCTGCTGGTCAAGGACGAGGCCCTCAACCCGACCGGGAGCTTCAAGGCCCGAGGGCTGTCGGCGGCCGTCAGCATGGCGGTCGAACTGGGGGCCAAGGGCCTGGTGATTCCCAGCGCGGGCAACGCGGCCGGCGCCATGAGTGCGTACGCTGCCCAGGCCGGCCTGCCCGCCCACGTCTTCATGCCGGCCGACGTCCCGGCACCTTTTCGTATCGAATGCGAGGTGCTGGGGGCGACGGTCACGCTGGTCGACGGCCTCATCACCGATTGCGGGGCCCGGGCTCGGGCGGCGGCGCAGGAACACGGCTGGTTCGACGTGAGTACGCTCAAGGAGCCCTATCGGGTCGAGGGCAAGAAGACGCTGGGGTACGAGCTGTTCGAACAACTGGGGCGTCTGCCCGACGTCGTGATCTACCCGACGGGCGGAGGCACGGGCATGGTCGGCATGTGGAAGGCGTTCCAGGAGATGGAGGCGATGGGCTGGATCGACGGTCGCCGCCCTCGCATGGTCAGTGTGCAGAGCACGGGATGTGCGCCCATCGTGCGGGCGTTCGAGCAAGGCGACCAGCACGCCGCCATGTGGGAGGGTGCCCGCACGGTGGCCGATGGCTTGCGAGTGCCGGCCGCCGTGGGCGACTTCTTGATTCTACAAGCGGTGCGGGAGAGCAGCGGAACGGCCGTGGCGATTGCCGATGCCGACCTCCTGCAAGGGGCCCGCACGCTGAGCCGGCTGTCGGGCACGTTCGCGGCGCCGGAAGGCGGCGCCTGCATGGCCGCTTACCTCAAGCTACGGAATTCGGGCTGGCTCCGAGACGGCGAACAGGTCGTGCTGTTCAACACGGGTACTGGGCTGAAGTACCACCACGCCTTCGCCTGACTACTCGAACAACCCGCCTCCGTCCCCTGTCGAATCGACATTCCCCGTCTGGGGGTTCGGCCCGCTCTGGTCATTCAACATGATGAAGGGAGCGCTGGTCGCGGGGACCAGTCCGTTGCTCGTGCCCTGCAGAGTGAAATTCGAGCCCTGCACGTTGATGCTGAGCCCCGGAAAGGTCGCTATGCCCTGTGCGGCGGCCAGGCTGACGTTCCCGGCCAGGAAGCCCCCGCTGGGGTTGTTGAGAATGGCCAGGTCGACCGTGGCCGACGACGTGTTGACGATCACCCCATTCGCATCTTCGACGGCCACCTCGGGCGAGGGGACAAACGGGATGTTCATGGTGGTGACGGGAAACGGTTGCACCGTAAAGGCCAGTTGAGTCGGCGCCCCGGCGCCGGCCACGACGTTGAAGGGCGCACTGGTGACGGGCGGGGCCGCGTCACACGACGCCACCAGCGTGTCTCCGCTGCCCGTGGTATTGAAGGTGAGGCCGCTGAAGGTGGCCAGGCCAAACACGGGCGTCACGCTGACGCCCGCCACGGTCACGGCATCGGCGGCCCCGACGGCGATGTTGTTGGTCGCATCTACCAGACCCACCACGATGCTGTTGAGGCTGGCGCCCGCCACCACGTTGGCCGGCTCGCTCACAAACACGAGCTGAGCGATGGCATTGGGCGGCCCGATCGTGACCTGCACGGTGGGGGCCGCATCGATATTCACGTAGACCTGGTTGGTGCCCGTAATGATGGGGCTGCCGCCCCCGTCCAGGGCTTGCACGCCGACAGTCTCGGTCTCTACCGCGGGCACGTTGTTGAACGTCTGGACAGCCGGCGTGCCGCCGCTATAGGGCACCTGGGTCTGGTCGACCAGGTCGCCCTGTTGATCGGTGACCGTATAAAGCAGGCTCTGCGTAGTGGCCGGGAGCGCCGGATTGGTCACCTGCACCAGCACGGATCCATCGGCCGGCACAAAACCATTGGAATTCTGGTCTCCGCCGGTCGCTGCAGCCGGGACGGGGCCTGCGAAACCGCCCGCCTGGGAGCCACCTCCCACACCGCCGCCACATCCCGCCAGACCTAGAGCCAAGACCGCAATGCAACAGTATTTCTTCTTCATGGCTCGATGGTACCCCCCGGCGCCCCTTTGCGCCAGTCTCCGCCGGGCTAGGATACAGTAGCCGAGCGGTGCGCGACTTTTCAGCGCCGGTGGGAGACGTACACCCGGGCAGACCATGGTTCGATACGCGTGCACCGCTCCACCCACTGCTCTTCCAGCACTTCGAACCAACGAAGACCCTCGGGCCAGGCTGGAATGTCGTAGTGGTCGGACGAGAAGTCGGAAAAGTTCACCACGACGGCGACGGCGTTCGGGAGCGTGCCTCGCAGGTAGACGGCGACGTTCTGGTCGTCATCCCAGTGGATGAATTCTGTGTCGTTGACGGCCAGGGCATCATGCACGGTGCGCAGCCGCACTAGCCGGCTCACGTCGGCAAAAAGTTCGGCGCGCCACGGTTCCTCCAGACGTTCGAAGCCGACCGGGTCGATCTCTTTCGAATCATCGCCCGGGACGTCCATGATGTCTCCAAACTCGTCCCCGGCCAGGATCATGGGCATGCCCACGGCGGTCAACAGCACGGCGAAGGCGAGTCTCAGCCGGCTCTCTTTCTCAACCACACCATGGTTGTCCAGGTAGTTGTAGATTCGCTCGTTGCCGTCGCCCCCGGTGTCGTGAGACGTGATGTAGTTGACCGCCTGGGTGCCGTCGCTGAACCCCAGCGTTCGACAGTCCACGACTTTCGAAAGGGTCGCCTGGAACGACTCGCCACTCTCGCCGACGAGGAGCCCCCGCAAGAGCCCCTTGAACGGCTCGTTCCACAAGCCGTCCAGTCGCTGCTCGTGCACCTGGTGAACGGGCACGGAAAGCTCTTCGCCAACCACGATGAACGGGGCGTCTTGCCCTGCCCGGGCCAAAAACGTCGCCCAGGCAAAGTCCTTGAATTCCTGCACGAAGTCCCAGTTGGCGATGTTGTTGACGCTGTCCATGCGAATGCCGTCGATATGGTAGTAGTCAATCCACCACGCTATGTGCGCTTTGAGAAACTGCCGGGCTGGCGACAGCTCGCGCCGCTCGCCGTCCAGCGGATCAGTGGCCTCGACCCAGTGATCGAAGCGGAAAAGATCGCCGCCGAAACCGTCTCGATCGCCCTGTTCGGGATCGCCGCTGCCCCACTGCACCAGAAAGTCTGCAAAGTTGATGTGGCGATACGGCATGTCGCGGCAGAACGCCATGACGGCGTCGTAGATGAAGCGAATGCCTCGTTGATGGCAGTGGCCGATCAGCTCGGCCAGATCGTGACAGGCCGAAGGGTGCGACTGCCCGTCGGGCGTGCCCAGAAAGAACGCCGGCGCGAAATAGCTGGAGGTGCCGTAGCCCCAGCCGTACTGCGATGGGTTGTCAGCCGGAGGCAGCAACTCAAGCGCGTTTACGCCCAGTTCGATGATGTGGGCCCGGGCTGAGCTGGCGGCCTTCAGCCGGGGGTGGGACGGAGAGGCGTGCGCAACCGATACCAGGGACAGCACGTCCTGGAACGTTCCGTTACCGATGGGTTCTGCGGCCTTGGCATCCTCGACTTTGACCCAGCGGGTGGGCAGTTCGTACATGACGATCCGATTATTGGGAGGGAGCTGTGACGATCGGGGCTCACGATGCCACTCGGCGGTCCGGCCATCCGGATCCGACGGCTGCAAGTGGCCGTCGACATAGCGGGTCACGGCGGCCGGGTCGCTCGTGACAGGCGCCAGCAGGCGGCGGTCGACGGTCCACGCAATGGGATCGGTGCAGTCGACGGTGCCGCGGTGGTCGGCATATGGATCGGTGTCCTTGACCCGGAACCAGTAGTGATAGACCTGGCCGTCTTTCAAACCGCACTCGGCGGCGGGAATTTCGAAAACGTCGTCCGATACCTTCTGGAGGGCGATGTCACGAAAGTCGTGGTTGCCGTACGTTCCAATATGGAGGACCGGAGCGGGACCGGGACCGGGACGCCACAGCAGGAAGTGGGTGGTGCGCCGGCCCAGCAGGCCCTTGGTCAGCGTCTTCATGGGTCGAACCTCAAGGTAGAGATAATCTTTTCCCAGCGCGGTTTCATGACGGCGAACTGCTCTGGATAGGTGGTGGCGAAGAACATATAGGCCTTATGCCTGGGCTGGTTCAACACGACATAGCCGCAGCTCTTGCATTTGACGCTGCCCCACCTGCCATGGTCATCCTGGGCGTCCTTGACGCTATCGAAGGTAAAGCCGTACAGCCCGGACAGCACCTTGACCTCCGACACGGTCGTGATGCTCTTGGCCGTCTGGCTGATCTTCCAGCACATGTCCTGGCAAACGTCCTTGGGGTCGCTCTTGGTGGTGGGCGAGATGGCCATGTGCAGGTTGTAGTAGGCGTCGCCGTTGACGTACTCGATATTCCACATCTCGTCCCCGGCCCGCGATGGCGTCCAGTTAATGCCGCTGCCCTCGTAGGTGATCTGGTAACCGTTCGCTTCATCGTGGTAGGTCTTGGGCGCGGCCAGGGCGACCTGGGTCAGTAGAAGCGCCAGAAGTATGAATCGTTTGAGCATGTGGACCTCGCAAAAGACGTCGTGGGGCCCTCGCAGTTCTCAGGGGGGTGTGACCAACCCTGCCTGTTTCCAAAACGTTGCAGATGTTAACAAGAAGTTGCTTGATGGGGTCGACGCGGGGGCGTAAACTGCAAAGCAGATTGCGACAGGAGTAAGCCATGAACGCCCTTTCCGCCCTCGGCAACACCCGCCCGCCAGCCGCCAAAGAAGACCGCGTCGAGCTGCCCGGGAGCAGTTTCCCGGCCCCTCCGGGCTCGGTGTCGAGGAAAGCCGCGAATCCGGCCGAACCCCTGACGGTTTCGCTCATCCTCAAGAGCCCCAAGCCGCTGCCGGATGCGGCCGGCCCGTTCAAGCAGATGAGTGCGGAAGAGCACAAGCAATACGAGGCGAGCCCGGCCCAGATCGAACAGGTGCGGCGGTTTGCCAAGACCAACGGCCTGTCCGTCGCCAGTGTCGACGCCGAGACCCGCACGGTCAAGCTGCAGGGCACCGTGGCCGATTGCGACAAGGCCTTCGGCGTCAAGCTCAACCAAATGCAGGCGGGCGGCAAGTCCTTCCGAGGCTATCAGGGCACGGCCTCCCTGCCTCGCAGCCTGGCCAGCCAGGTGGAAGGGGTGTTCGGCCTGTCGGACCGTGCGGCTGTCCGACCCCGAGCCGTCATGGCCCCGAAGGGCTTCGGCGGGAGCGGGTACATGGCGCCCGAAGTCGGCCAGCTCTACAACTTTCCCAAGGGGGTGGACGGCACCGGCCAGACCATCGGCATTATCGAGTTCGGCGGCGGCTACAATCAGGCCGACCTCAAGCGCTACTTCGACAAGGCGGGCCTGCCTGTGCCCAAGATTACCAGCGTCGGGATCGATGGCGTCGACAACAAACCCAACGTCGACAACGACGTCGACGGTGAAGTGGCACTCGATATCGAGGTGGCCGGCTCGGTCGCCCCGGGCGCCAACGTCGTCGTGTACTTCGCTCCCGATACGGAACAGGGCTTCATCGACGCCATCAATACCGCGGCGCACGACAAGGTGAACAATCCCAAGACCCTGTCCATCAGTTGGGGGTCTCCGGAGGACAGCAAGAACGATCCGCCGCCCAGCGGCTGGTCCGATGCCGGCCGCACGGCTGTCGACCAGGCCTGCAAGGACGCCGCCAACCTGGGCGTCAACATCTTCGTGGCTTCGGGCGACGACGGCTCGGCCGACGGCACCCACGACGGCAAGCCGCATGCCGACATGCCCGCCTCGAGCCCGTCGGTCGTGGCGGTGGGCGGCACCCGCCTCGATTCCGACGGCGCGGGCCACAAGACCGGCGAAGTCGCCTGGGGCGACGGTTCATGGGGCGGTGCATCGGGCGGCGGCATCAGCAAGGACTTCCCGGTGCCGGATTTCCAGAAGGACTTGAAGCTGACCGGCCGAGGCACCCCCGACGTGGCCGGCAATGCCGCCCCGGAGACCGGCTATGACGTCATCTGGGATGGCTCGGAACAGTCCATCGGCGGCACCAGCGCTTCCGCGCCGCTATGGGCCGGGCTCACGGCACTGCTGGGCCAGGGCGTGGGTCAGCCGCTGGGCTACCTCAACCCCTTCTACTACCAGCACCCGGAGGCATTCAACGACATCACCGAGGGGAACAACGGGGCCTACAAGGCCGGCCCCGGCTGGGATGCGGTCACCGGCATGGGCTCCCCGGATGGCGGCAAGATGCTGGCGGCCCTGAAGGCACAGGCACCGAAGCAGAGCTAATCGAATACCGGTGGCATGGAGTGGTTACCGGACAGACGTCGGGTCGCGGTCGCCGACGGGGTTGAACTGAGCGTGGTCGACCAGGCACCCGCTCGCGCGGCCGAGTGCCTGGTCTTCATCCACGGGGCAGCCGGGCATCTCGTGCACTGGCAGCACATGATCAAGCATTTCAGCCCGACGTATCGGACGGTCGCCATGGACCTGCGGGGCCACGGCGAATCCGACAAGCCTGAGTCGACCTATGCTCTCGAAGAGCTGGTGGCTGATGTGGAACGCCTGGTGGAGCAGTTGGCCTTGCCCGAGCGGTTCGTGCTGGTCGCCCACTGTTTCGGGGCCGCTCTCGCGTTGACGTACGCCGCCCGACATTCCGAGCGGCTGCGCAAGATGGTGCTGATCAGCACGTCGTCGCTGATTCCGCTCACCCCGGTGTGGCGACCCTTGTTGACGCTCCCGACCGTGCTGGTGGAACCGGTGCGGCGCATGGTGGCGAAGCGCGTGTGTTGCCCCACCCACGTGCTCAAACAGTTCCTGCCTCGCACGGTCTACCCGTGGAACGGCTGGAACCTGCTCGAGCAGATCAAGACGCCGACCCTGGTGTTGATTGCCGAGAACGACAAAATCATTCCACCCGCCTACACGCGCCGCATGGCCGAGCACATCGTCGGGTCCCGGGTGGAGGTCATCCGACATAGCTGGCACCTGCCCATCTTGGAGCGCCCAGACGCCGTCAATCGGGCCATGGAGCGCTTCCTCACCGACCAGGTCAAGTCGTGGCGGGGCACGGTGGAGACGCCGGCCGAGTGACGATTCCCGAGCTTCTCGACGCGTCACCCGATGGGGTGGCGGTGGTCTTCGGCAGCCACCGGGTGTCCTATGACGAGCTTCGCCGGCAAAGCCATGCCGTCGCGGCGGCCTTGGGCCGGGCCGGCGTCGGGGAGGGAGACCGGGTGCTGCTGTTGATGCCCAACATGCCCGCGTGGCTGGCCTGCTGGTTCGGCATCCTGCGATGTGGTGCGGTGGCCGTTCCCGTGCCGGTGACGGCGAGTGACACCGAGATCGATACCATCGCGGCCGAGGTACAGCCGGCGGGCATGATTTCGATTCGCATGTTCTATCCCGTGGTCTTGCGCATGAGAACCTATACGGACCTGAAAGCCGTCATGATGGTGCACATTCGGGAGTACCTGAAAGTCTTCAAGCAGGCGCTTTTTCCGCTGTTGTCGGACCGGATGGGGGCTGCCGCCTCGCCCGCCACGCGGGACCCGGAGGTGCTTTGGTTCCAGCAAGTCGTGCGCGAAGGAGGCAAAGTAGCGGTTCCAGTCTCGGACGAGGCCTTGGCTTCGGTGGTGTATACCAGCGGCGCGACCGACCGGCCGAAAGGCGTCATGCTGTCGCACCGCAACCTGGTGTCCAATGCACTGCAGTTGAAAGAGTGGGCGGGGGCGCGAGGCGCCGGGTCGATATTGGCGGCCCTGCCGTTGTCGCAACTCTACGCCGTCACCGGCTGTATCCACCTGGGTGCGCTGCTGGGGGCGACCCTCGTCTTGCTGCCGACGTTCGACATGAACGACGTGATGGACGCCATGAAGGCCCACCATCCCACGCTCTTCCCCGGCGTGCCGTCGATGTACATGCGCCTGGCCGAGCATCGGGGCATTCGAGGGGCAGCCGTCTCCGGACTCAGGGCCTGCATCAGCGGCGGGGCGCCCTTGCCGGTGGAAGTGCAGGAGGCGTTTGAGCGGTTGACCCGGAGCCGCCTGGTCGAAGGCTACGGTCTCATCGAGTGTGGCCCCGTGACGCATGCCAGTCCACTGGATGGGCACAAGACGGGAACCATTGGAAGGGTGTTGCCGCAGACGGAAGCCCGCATCGTGGGATTGGAGTCTCGCGAGCCGCTGCCGGTCGGAGAGGTCGGCGAGCTGGAGGTGCGGGGGCCACAGGTCATGATGGGCTATTATCACGCGCCCGAGCTGACCGAGAGGGCTTTTCACGACGGCTGGCTGCGCACGGGTGACCTGGCCGTGTGCGATACGGAAGGGTACTACCAGATCGTTTGTCGGACACAGGACTTGATCGAAGTCGGCGACGGTCGGGTCATCTACCCGCGGGACGTGGAAGAGGTGCTGTACGAGCACCCGCAGGTGCTGGACGTGGCGGTTGTGGGCCTGGCCCGATCCGTCAAGGCGTGCGTGGTGCCGCGTCACGGTGAGTCGATACGGACCGGGGACCTCATCGAGTTCTGCCGACATCGACTGCCCGCGTGGAAGGTCCCGTCGGCCATCGAGGTGCGAGGATCGCTCCCGAGAACCGCGGACGGCAAGATTCTCTATCGGGTGCTGCAAAACGAACTGTCGCGGGAGGCTTTCGTCATGGGGGATCAGATATAGGCCTGGCGAGCCTGCCAGATGGCATGGCACGTCACGTCGCCGTACTCCAAGAGGAGGGCGAAGTCGCAGCCTTCTTCCCGGGCGTGACTGAGGGCTCGCGCGAGTCGCTCCAGGTCGGCCTTGACGTCGGCAGGAACTGGATGCTGCAGCAAGGCGCAGATAGTGTCGAGGCACTCCCACGGCCGGTGCCAGGCGAGGGTTTCGCCCTGGAACGGATCGCCGAAACCGAAGGTCGACAGGGGGGCCAGGCCAAGCTCCTCGGCCAGGGCGTCCAGTTGTTGGGAGCGGCGGGCCAGGGCATGACCGGACAGGTAGGCGGGGCTGTCGCCTGGGCGAGGTCTGTCGAATACGGGAATGATCCGAACGGCCGGGGAGCGGAAGCTGGAGACCGCACCGACCAACAGAAGCTGCGCGACGATGAGCCCGAAGAGCGCGGTCAGATGAACGTGCTGACCCCACCGATAATCGGTGAAGACGACCTGGGTGGAGGTGACGGCAAAGACCAGGCAGATGCACAGCCAGATGAGCACCGGCACGAGGTTGTCCCAACGGTGGCGGTAGTAGTAGGCGGGATAGCCCTGAGCGTCCCAGTTCATGCGGGCCTGCCCGGCAAACAGAACGTGAGGCGTCGACCCATACCCCCATGGTAACCCGCCGGCCGCCCGCCGCCCATGGCCCGTCCGTCCTGGTAGGACTGTTCCACTCGGCCGCTCCAACCCGAATTGAGTCTCACATATCGGACGAAGTGTATGAAATAGCCTGGGGGGGCGGCCGGGCAGCCGGCTGGCACAAGCCAGCCGGCGCAGTGGTCAGGTCTTCCCGGCGGTGGCCAGCAGCTCGCGGACCCTCGGGCGTACTTCCTTCTGGAACCGTTCGAGCGTCTCCATGTCGTAAGGGGGCGGACCGCCCAGCAGGATGCCCTGGAGGCCCACCTTGGCATAGGCCGCGATGGTCTGGGCCACCTGTTCAGGCCCACCCGTGACCGCCATCACGTTGGCGTTGGCCTGTTGCATGCGGTTGTGGGTCGTCACCTGCTTGGCACGGGCCTCCACGTCCTGCGGCTTGTCCCGGATGATGACGCTCAGCAAGACCGTCCCCAGGATGTGGTCGAAGGACGTCCCCGCCTCCTGGCAGTATCCTTTGAGCAACCCCAGCTTGTGCGCGATGACGTCGGGCGTGCCGAACCCGTTCCAATAGTCGGCATACTTTGCCACCAGGCGGAGCGTCTTCTGCTCCCCGCCGCCCCCGATCATGATGGGCAGGTGCTTCTGCACCGGTTTGGGCTCTGCCCACGCGCCGCTCACCTGGTAGTACTTGCCGTGCAAGGTCGTTTCCTTTTGATCGAGCATCGACCGCATGATGGGCAGCGCCTCGCCCAGCTTGGCGATCCGATCGCCCGGGCTCTTGCCAAAATCGATACCGTACTGCTTGTGCTCCAATTCGAACCAGGCCGCCCCCATGCCGACGATAGCGCGTCCGTTCGATATGTGATCGAGCGTGGCAGCCATCTTGGCCAGGACGGGAGGCTGCCGATAGGTGTTGCCCGACACCAGCGCGCCGAGCTTCACGTGCTTCGTCAAGGCCGCCAGGGCCGGCAGGAGCTGCCAGCACTCCAGGTTGGGTCCGGCCGGATCGCCGATGATGGGCAGGAAGTGGTCCCACGCCCACACCGAGTCGTAGCCGAGCGTTTCCACGCGCAGCGCGGCGTCCCGCCACTCCGGCCAGGTTGCGTACTGGGGCCAGAGGCTGACGCCGTAATGCAGTTCGTTCATGAGGTCACCTGCTTTCTGTGGTTCGGTAGAGGTGCCCTAGTTAACGGCCCGCCATGGACGTTCCTCCAGCCCGGTGCCGAGCGCGACAAGGCCAGCCTCGGAGACCGGGCTGGCCTTGACGGATAGAAGGGACTTTTAGGCGACGCTCTTCAGGATGTGCCAGCCGAGCTGGCCGGCGTTCTTGCCCAGGTCGGAAACGGTGTTGATGGCGTTCTCGAAGGTGTGGCCGACCGTCGTCGCCGCATCGTCGATGGCCTCGACCGCCGTTGCGCCCACGTTGACGGCGGCATGACCCACCGTCTTGGCACCGTCGACCGCCAGGTCCTTGCCCGTGTGCCAGGCGTTCTTGCCCAGGTGGCCGGCGGCGCTGGCGACGTCGACGGCCGCCTGGCCAACCGTGATGGCGGTGTTGTCGATGGCATTGCCGACCAGGTTGCCAGTGTCGAGGACGGCACCCTTCCCGGCGTGCCAGGCGTGCTTCGCCAGGTGGGCGACGGCGGTCCCGCCATCGGCCACGGCGTCGGCGGCCGTGTCGACCACGTTGGCGGCCGCGTGTCCGACGGTCTTGGCCCCGTCAACCACCAGGTCCTTGCCCGTGTGATAAGCATTCACGCCCAGGTGGCCAACCGTGAGGCCGGTATCGGCCACCAGGTCTACCGCGGTGGCGACCGCATTGCCGGCCAGGTGACCGGTCGCAGCGACGGGGTGCCCGTCAGCCAGATCGTCGAAGAACTGGCCGGTGGTCAGCCCGAGGTTCTCACCTGCGTGCAGAAGGGTCTTACCCGTATCGACAACCAGGCCTTTGCCCGTGCCGTAGAGGTTCTTGCCCGCGTCGGCCGCCGTCTTGCCGACGTCGTAGCCTGCTTCAGCTACCGTACCCGCCGCGTTGAGGACGGCATCCTTGCCGAAGTTCCAGGTGTCCTTGCCCAAGTCGGCGCCAGCTTCAACAGCGTGCCCACCCAGGTGGTCCAGGGCCGCCGCGGCGTCGCCCAGGGCCATGTAGCCGGTGATGCCTGCGTTGAGGGCGGCGTTGCTCACGGCGTGGCCGCTGTCGACCACGGCGTCCTTGCCAGTCTTGTAAAGATTCTTGCCGGCATCGACAGCCGTCTTGGCCGTATCTTCGGCGGCGATGGCCGCCGTGGCGACCGTATTGAGAGCCAGGTGGCCCACGCTCTTGCCGGTGTCGGTCACCAGGTTGGCACCGGTCTGGAACGTATCGGACACAGCATCGTTCACCAGCCGTGCCGAGTCGTTGCCTATGGTGCGGCTGAAGTTGGAATGACCGGCGGCGGTTGGATTGATGGTGTTCATTGGCTGTGGCCCCCTATCGAATTTGTCTGACCTATTATCACCGATCGCCCCCCGTCAGTCGTGAATGGGCGGTTAACAAAGGTAACGGCGATGTTAACAGCCGGCCATCCCCACATCCCATCAGACCGCGCCGGATCAGGCGCCATCGCCCTACCGGCGGGGTTGCAGGACTCGCCACGCCACGTCGTAAGCTAGCGGGGACATCCATCGAAGGAGATCCCCATGAACCGTCGAGGCGTGCTCCTCCCCGTCCTGCTCCTGGCCCTGGGAGCCCCCATTCACGCCCAGACTCCCGCGGGCTGCGCCCCCATGGTCCCGGCCTCCGCGAGCCCTGCCAGTCAGCACGGGACCGCTCTGTGGGACTACCAGACGGAACTGAGCCTGAGCACTGCCCAGGTCGACAAGATTCACAGCACCTACGACAGCTTCCAGAAGAAGATGATGGACAACGAACAGAAGCTGCGCGGCCTCAGCCAGGAGATCGCCGGCCTGGTCCGGCAGAGTGCAGACATCACTACCATCCGCGCCAAGATGCAGCAGGCGGCCAACCTCCAAGTCGACGTCAGCATCGAAGACATCCAGACCGGGCGGGCCATCAGCGCCATTTTGACGCCCTCGCAGCGCAAGCAGTGGGCAGACATCCAGACCCAGCTCCGAGTTCAGCAAGGCGCAATTCCACCCCCCAACAAGTGATTGACATCACAGCCTCGCCCGGCGGAGAATGTTAATATACTAGCGAGGCTCACGTCAGGGATGTGTAGGTATCCCCTACAGCTCTGGCCCCGTTGACTTACGGAGGGCCTCTTCCTCTCTCCCCTGTTGTGAGGCTCCATCGGAGCCTTTTTTTTTGCCCCGGCCGGCAATGAACGGCATTCACCGCCGTCGAATGGTGGCCGGGAGATGTACGACCTTCTCGTGGTGGGCGCCGGCCCGGCCGGCTCTCGGACCGCGGCCCTCATGGCGGCCGCGGGTCACAGCGTCGCGCTTCTGGAGGAGCATGCCGCCGCCGGCGAGCCCGTCCACTGCACCGGCATCGTGGGGGAGGACTGCATGCAACGCTATGCGCTGCCTCCCGCGCTGGTGCGGAAGCTCCTGCCTCATTTCGAGGTGATCGCGCCCGACGGCACGGTGTGCCCCTTGCCGGGGTCCGTCTACGTGCTGGACCGCGCCGGACTGGACCGCCTTCTGGCCGAGCGGGCCCGTCACGCGGGCGCCGAGCTGCACACGGGGTGCCGCGCCCTGCAGGTTCAGGAGAGGGCCGATCGGGTGAGCGTCGAGGTGCGGCGGGCCGACGGCGTCGAGTGGTTGGAGGCCCGCCACGTGGTGCTGGCCTGCGGGGCCATGTCCACCCTGCCGCGGCGCAGCGGCCTAGCCGAGCCCGAGGCCTGGTATCGCTCCGTGCAGTCGGAGTGGGAAACCCCGCCGCCGACCACGGCTCGCGTACTGCTGGGCAGCGCCTTCTCGCAGGGCGCTTTTGCCTGGACAGTTCCGCTGGGCCCCACGAGCATCAAGATGGGTCTGCTGTCCCCCACGTCGGTGAGACAGGGCTACCACAGGCTGACCGACGGGCTGCCGGGCCGCCCGTTGGGCCGAGCGGAGTGGCGACGCATGCCCATGGGTCTGGTCAGCCGGTCGGTGCGGGGCCGGGTGGCCGCCGTCGGCGACGCGGCCGGACAGGTCAAGACCACCACCGGCGGCGGCATCTACTATGCGCTACGCTGCGCCGACTTGCTGGCGCAAGCCCTGCTGGCAGGTCGGCTGGACCGCTATGAACCGTCCTGGCGCGAGCTGGTGGGACGAGACCTGCACAGCGGCCGCCTCGCCCGCCGCCTGCTCGAACGGTTGGACGACGCCGAGATGAACCGCCTGGTTCGGCTGTGCCGCCGCGACGAGGTGCAAGGGCTCCTCGCCAACCACTGGCACTTCGACTTCCACCAGGGCATTCTGCGGGCCCTGGCGACCGCCCCCGGCCTCCGCCGCCTGGCCGCCGAGACCTGCACCACCCATGGTTTCCAGCACCTGCTCAAAGTGACCGACCGGCTGCGCCTGGTTCCAGGGCTCCGGCGTTAGAAATTAACAAAAACGACTAGCAATAGAACGGCACTTGGGATACTCTAAAAGCAATGGTTGAGCGGATCACGGTGCGGGGAACCCCCACCCGGACAGAACGTCAGGCTGCGCCTGCAGGCGTCGACAAGACGACCTCGGGCGTTTCTCATGACCCCGGGCTGGCGCAGGCTTCGCAACTCAAGCGTCTGGCCCAGACTCGGCCCTCGTTTAACGTGGAGGGGCGATTCCCGTCCGCCCACTGGGCATGGACCGAGCGGTTGCACGACCCCCACCCCGAGCTCATCCAGCGTGACTTTCTCGAGGTCCAGAAGCAACCGGATGCGGACAATGTGCGAGCCTTCGGCACCGAGACGCCGTCCTCGAGCGACGTCCTGCTGCACTACGCCGGGGACCCCCCGGCGGGAGTTCCTGTCCACCCCAGACCCGTTCTCCTCGTGCACGGCGCCGCCCACGATTCGAACTATTTCAAAGACGGGCACGACGGCAAGGTCGGCGGCGGCCTGGCCGATCATCTCCGCCAGCAGGGCTTCAAAGTCTACGCCGTCACGTTTGCCCACAACCAGGACGACAACTTCTTCTGGGCCCAGCAGATCAACAACGCCAAGACCCGCATCAAAACCCTGGAGAAGGTCGACGACATCGACATGGTGGCCCACAGCAAGGGCGGCCAGGCGGCCCAGATGGTGGTGTCGGATTTCCGCCAGCCCTGGATGACGGCCTACCCCCAGGACGTCCACCGGGTCGTTTTCGTGGCGGCGCCCCTGGGCGGTATCGATTATTCGTTCCGGCACCCGGCGGTCAGCCTCGGCATGGCCTGCATGCCCGACTTTACCTTCAACGCCCCCACCTCGTGGGATCGTACGTACTACTGGGGGCTGCCCAAGAGCACCACGGCCATGAGCTTTGGCGCCGGCATCGACGGGCCCGGCCCCGACTACTTTCCCGGGCAGCGACAGATCCTGGGCCGGTGGGACGAGTCCTATCCGCTGCCCCGCTTTGAGACCGACTGGAAGACCACCTACTACGGCGGGCAGGGTGTGGTCAGCCACGGCGAGGGCATCGAACACTATATCGATCAAGGCGGCGACACGGTCGAGAAACTGCAGGAAAAGGGCATCCAGCCGGGGGTTGAGGTGGCCGTGCTGGCTGGGGATCGCCCCAACCTGCCGTCTTTCTACAACGAAGAGACCGGGCCGAGCGACGGCCTGCTGTTCACCAAGAGCGCGACCGCGCTTCCGCCGGGGGCCAACCTGCTCGAGACCCGGGTCTTGCCGCTCAACCACATGGACCTGGTTCGCAAACCGGCCGGCATGGACGCCATCGCCGACCTCCTGTCTCGCCCCTGACGCGTGGGATATCAGAGCCTGCAGGCCTGCGTCGCCGACCTGGAACGGACCGGTCGACTGATCCGTATCGAACAGGAAGTGGACGCCCACCTCGAGGCCGCCTGCATTGCCCGCCGGGTGTTCCAGGCGGCCGGCCCGGCCGTGTTCTTCGCGCGGGTGAAGAACTGCGCATTTCCCATGGTCGGGAACATGTTCGGCACCATGGAGCGAGCTCGCTACATCTTCCGCGACACGCTGGAAGCGGTGGGCCGTCTGGTCGACCTGCGGCTCAACCCCACCGAGGTGCTACGTCGGCCGTGGCGGTTTCTGTCCCTGCCGCGGACGGCCTGGCACCTCCTGCCGCAGGATGTAGCGGATGGGCCCGTCATGGCCTGTCGAACCACCGTCTCGGCCCTGCCTCGGCTGCAGAGTTGGCCTGACGACGGCGGGCCTTTCATTACGCTCCCGCTGGTCTACACGGAAGATCCGAAGAGGCCGGGACCGTGGCGCAGCAACCTGGGCATGTATCGGATCCAGCTCACGGGCAATCAATACCAGACCGACGCCGAGGTGGGCATGCACTACCAGATCCACCGGGGTATCGGCATCCACCACGCCGCCGCGGTGGCCAAGGGTGAGAAACTGCCCGTCACGGTGCACGTAGGAGGCCCACCGGCCCTCACGCTGGCGGCCATCATGCCGCTGCCGGAAGGCATGCCAGAGATCGCCTTCGCCGGGGCTCTGGGGGACCAACGAACCCGGCTATCGGACGGCGTCCTGGTCGACACGGACTTCGTGCTGAAGGGGTTTGTCGATCCCACTCGGCGCCTGCCCGAAGGACCTTTCGGCGACCACCTGGGCTACTACAGCCTGGCCCATGATTTCCCGGTCATGACCGTCGCGAGCGTGCACCACCGCCGAGATGCGATCTGGCCTTTCACTACCGTGGGCCGCCCCCCGCAGGAAGACACCATGTTCGGGGCCCTCATTCACGAACTGACGGGGCCCTTGATTCCGGCCGTCCTGCCGGGCGTCAAGGCCGTGCATGCGGTCGATGCAGCGGGCGTCCATCCGCTCCTGCTGGCGATTGGCAGCGAGCGCTACACGCCCTACGAAAAGCGCACCTCACCGCGGGAAATCCTCACCCAGGCCAACGCCATCCTCGGTCAGGGGCAACTTTCCCTGGCGAAGTACCTGTTGATCGTCGCCGGGGACGACAACCCGAACCTGTCGATCAACGACATTCCGGCCTTCCTCCACCACCTTCTCAGTCGTATTGACTTTCGCCGTGACCTGCACTTCCAGACCTGCACCACCATCGACACGCTGGATTACTCCAGCGGAACCATGCACATGGGGTCGAAGCTCGTCATGGCCGCAGTCGGAGCGCCCCGACGGGCGCTATCGAACGAGGTGCCGAACCTGCCGGCGAGCTTGCGGAACCCGCGCCTGGTCATGCCGGGGGTTCTCGCGGTCGAAGGGGATCCGATCGTCGACCACGTGCCCACCGATCCTCGCTGGGAGGGCACGCCCCTGTGGGTCGTGGTCGACGACAGCGCCTTCACCGCCGCCACCTTATCGAACTTCCTCTGGGTCACGTTCACCCGTTCGAACCCAGCCGCCGACGTGCACGGCATCGATGCCTTTATCGAACAGAAACACTGGGGCTGTCGGGGCCCCCTGGTCATCGATGCCCGCCGCAAACCGCACCATGCGCCGCCTCTCGAAGAAGACCCGGCCGTGATGCACCGGGTCGACGCGCTGGCCGCCCCAGGCGGCCCGCTGCACGGGATTCTGTGAGCGGCGGTCGAAGATGCCAGGCGTTCTGCCGCAGCGCAAGATGACGCCCCAGGAATTTCCAGCGACAGCCGAGTGGGCGGTGGCTGCTCACGAAGTACAGCGGCCTGGAGGCCGTCGTCGACCTCCCCGACCTTGGCGTCAAGCTCCCCCTGTCCGAACCGGTTTCAGACGACCAGGGCGGCGGCGCGAGTTGAGACGATGGTGAGCACCTGATCGAGACGGGTCTTGCTGAGCAGATTCAAATACCGCGTGTTGCTGACGACGACCACCAGGTGACTGTCCCGGGCCCGCACCGAATGATACACCGAGATCACGAAGCCCAGGCCGCTGGAGTCGATGTGGGTGGCCCCGTCCAGTTCAAGGATGTAGTCGGTCAGCCCATCGTCGATGTATTGGTGGAAGTCATGCGACATCTCGGGCGCGGAGTAGTAGTCGAGCGCTCCTACGACCGTCAGAAGGCAGCGGGTTGGGGATAGTCGGGTGCCGACCAGTCGGGCCTCCGATTTTTCAGGAACAGGCATTTCCATGTTGGGTCCGTGCAGAGTCCCCCTCTGCACTGACTACCCATAAATCAGTCGTGCCAAACGACCTTAAGACAATTTAGCCTCATCACTGCGCCGATGGCCGCGAATCCCCGTCGATAGGATCGGGTCGCCCGCTTATCCAACCTTGAGGTATGAAAGCATGGATGGGTTGGCTAGTCGTCTTCCTGCTCGCGCTGGGCGGCGGTCTGGCGTGGTATTATCCCAAGCTGCAGTACCAGGCCGGCTACGCCAAGGGGGTGGAGGCGGCCAAATCGACCCGTGCGCCCGACGCGCCGCAGGTCGACGACCTCATCGCCAAGCTGCAGGCCGATCCCAGCCTCCTTGACAAGACCCGGGCGTTCCAACAAGGGTTTGCCGACGGACTGCGCTCGGGCTTGTCGGCCAAACTGCCGGGCGCAGCGGCCGGCGCCGATGCCCAATATCAGGTCGGCTACGCCCTCGGCCAGAAGACGGGAAGCTCTCAAGGCAGCCCCGATCCGAAGTTGATCGATACGCTGGTCACCCGCCTGTCGAAGGACCCCAGCATCCTGCAGAAGACCCAGGAATTCCAACGGGGCTTTGCCGACGGACTGCGCTCCACGCTGCTCGCGAAGATGCCGTCCTCGGGCCGGCCGAGGAAACCCCCAGGCCCACCGCACCTCAACCTGCCCAACCCCGCCGGCGGACCTCCCCGGCCGCCCTTCCCACCGCCGTGATTTAACACCTCGCACCAAACCCGGTTACCTTTCCCTAACATGCGGCCTCTATACTGTGCATGGCACAGGAGGAGAGGCATGCAAGCGATAGGACAGAACGCCCACCGCTCGATACAGGTCGCCCGCCAGGTTCCCGGTATTCCAACGGACACGGTTCCCCCCCATCGAGAAGCCGACCCTGCTGAACTGCGAGGCACCTTGTATGCCATCCAACCCAACGGCAGCGACGCCACCGTTCTCAAGCACAACGGCGAGACGCGTCCGGACGGCCACGACATTCCCGACGACGCTGTCGTCAACCACCGCGTCATCCTCCTGACCGAGGGCATTGGCGACGACATCCAAGATTACACCAGGCTCATGCGCGGCCTCATGCAGTCGACAGACCAGCCTTTCGACATCAACGTCCATCAGCCGCTGCTCTCCATCCACGAAGGCACCAGCGCCAAGGGCGACAAGGACGTCGAGCGCATCGCCCACGACATCCTGCTGGTCAAGAGGCTCGAACGAGGGGACAGAGTCGATCCCGCGCATGCCTTCAAGGTGGACCCTGCGGTCCAGACCATCGTCAACGTGGTTCGACAAGGCCTCGATGCCGGGCACGACATGCTGCTCGTCCCCCACAGCGGCGGCGGCCCGGAGAACGCCCTGGCCCTGCATCTCCTGGCCCAGGAGGGGTATAAGGACGCTATCGGACAGCACGTGCGGGTGCTCTCGCTGGCCGGTGTATTGACGCCCACAGATTACCACCAGGCCGGGGTCAAGCCCGGCCACGTCTACTATACGGCCGACCACCGCGACGCCATCGGCGGCCTGGGCACCATCTATATCGATCCGGACAAGCCGGACAGTATCATCCATGCGGCCGAGGAGATGAAGAAGAACGCCCACAATCATCCCACGTACCACAACAACGACGACAACTTCCGCGACAACACGAAGAACGGCCACAACCAGATCGTCGACTTCATCAACGGGGGTCCGGGCGGCACGTACATCTGGTAATCAGTCGTCTTCGTGGGTACTCGTCTTCAATAGTTCGGGCGGGCCCGGCCAGGCTGGCGCGACCTGCAACAACCGCTGCCGCACCCCGTCCGGGTTGAGCCAGCCGAAGCCCCAGCAGGACAAGGCGTGGTCCAGCCGCGAGAAGTCTTCATCCTGCCAGATCCGATCGGCCAGGGGTCTGACCTGGCGGGGCCGACGAGCCGCCTCCAGGCAGAGGAACGCCGACAGGCAGGGCTCGGCCCGCTCATCCCACATGGCCACCGGGTGCGTCTCCAGCTCCCAGTCCAGGTGCCACACCCGCACCACGCCGTCGCTGGCGCCCGATACCGCGTGGCTGGCATCCTGGTTCAGGCACACCGCCGTGACCGCTCCCCCGTGTCCGGCCAGGCGCATCGGCACCTCATCGGGCGAGTCGACGTTCCACACCCGCAACGTCCGGTCCCGGCTGCCGCTGACGACGTGACGCCCATCGCAACTCACCGCGACACACAGCACCGACCGAGCGTGGCCTTTCAACACGGCCTTCTGGCGGCCTCGGACCAGGTCGAACACCTGGACGGTCCCGTCCTCTCCGGCCGACACCGCCGTGCGGCCGTCGGGGGTGAGCACGACCTGGTTCACCGCGCCCTGATGCCCCCGCAGCACCTGCATACACTTGCCGGCTCGCACGTCGTAGATGCGCACGCGGCCTCCGCTGGTCGCCAGCGCCAGCACCCGCCCGTCCGGGGTGATGGCCACTTGCTCGCCCAGGCCCTGGACGTTGGCGGTACAGTTTCCCGTCTCGACATCCCAGACTCGCAAGCGGCCTTCCTGTCCGGCCGTGACCGCCAGGCGTCCATCCGGCGTCATGCAGAGCCCGCGCACCCGGCGCAGGTGCCCTGCCAGTCGCCGTATCACCTGCTCCCCCGGCACGTCCCACACCAGCACGTCCTCGTCGTCGCCGACGGTCAGCGCCCGCTCGCAGTCCTCGCGCAGCACCATGTGGCGAACGGCGGCCTGCTGCCCGGCCAGGGTCATCATGCACTCGCCCGTGCCCAGTTGAAAGACGCGCAAGGTGGCGTCTTCGCTGGCCGAGACCAGGTAGTGGCCGCTCCCGTCCAGGCTCAAGGCGGTGATGGGACCGTGGTGGCCGGTCAAGGACGCCGTCAACCAGGCCCGCTGCGCCCGCCGGCGCGAGGCGTTGCGCAGCATGGCCGCCCACAGCTCCAGGCAGCGGGGGGCCCTTTCGTAGCCGGGAACCTGGCGGGCCGCCATGAGGGCCTGCAAGGCCCGGTCCATGTGGCCGGAGGTCCATGCTTCCTCCACCTGTTCCAGCCAGTGCAAGTACTGCAGGCGGTTGTCCATCAGCTCTGCCGAAGTGCGGGGCCGCACCACCATGGGGGGGGTCTGCGGGGTGTCCCAGGCGAGATGCCAGACCCGCACCGCCATGTCGGAACCGGCCGCCAACGCTCGCTCGTCTGTGAGCGCCACGCCGTGCAGCCAACCGGCGCCCGCTCGCATGGTGCGAGCGCAGCGGCCGGTCTTGACCTCCCACAGGCGCATGCTGGCATCCTCCGAAACGGAGACCGCCCACCGGCCATCCCGAGTCACCGCCACGTCTCGCACCGGCGCCCGGTGCCCGTGCAAGACGAGGTGGCAGCTCCCCGCCTCCACGTCCCACAACCGCAAGCTGCCGTCGTCGCTGGACGTGATCACCTGGTTCGACAACAGGGCCAGTCCTCGTATCGGACCCGTGTGTTCCGCCAGATCGTGCACCAGATCGCCGTGCGTCACATCCCACAAGGTCAGCCGGCGATCTTCCGATACTGCAGCCAGCAAGCCGCCCGACTCGGTGAAACGCAGGCGGGTCACGGCCCCATCGTGGGCGGCTTGCGTTCTGAGCAGCTTGCCGTGCTTGTCGAAAAAGCGTATCGAACCGCCCTGGCCTCCGGTCGCGACCAGGCGCCCCTGGGCCAACACCGCCACGCTTCGCACCGGTTCCTTGTGCCCGCCCATGGTCGAAATGACCCGCCAGGAGGCCACGTCGATGAGGCGGGCCGTGCCGTCCTGCCCGGCGGTTCCGAGCAGCAGGCCGTCGGGCGAGACGACCAGGTCATGGATGGGACCCTGGTGCACTCGCAAGGATCGGATCATGCGCCCGCTGTCGAAATCCCAGACATGCAGCATGCCGTCGTCGTCGACGGCCGCCACGCGACCCTCCCCGCAGATGGCCACCGCGTTGAGCGCCGCTGCCCCTCCCGACAGGGTGGCCACCACGTGAAAGCCGCCCTGCGCCTGCTGTCGCACCCGCCCCACCGTCTGCACCGCCAGCGGATCGCCGAGCGCTTCCCGCTCGGCCGCCATCAGCTCTTCGATGGCCAGGTCCTCATCGCCGCGCTCCTTCTGAATGCACCCGGTCAGATAGCGCACCACCCAGCGATCGCTGGGCGCGGTATGCAGCTCCCGCATGCGCTCCAGCAGCGCTTCGTCGGTGATGCGGCCTTGCCGCCAGCGCAACACCTCCCGGTTATAGCAGGCGAACAAGTGCCAAGGGTCGGCCAGCACGGCGTCGTCCAGGTAGCGGCGCGCATCGTCCAGCCGCCCCAGGTCCATCATGGAGGCGGCCCGGTTGTTGAGCATGTCGGCCCGCTGATCGACTTCGCCCGGCCGGGGACGTGGATAGGCAGTGCCATACAAAGCCAGCAGCGTCTGCGCCACCACCGGCACGGTGGGACGCTCCTCCGGCCGTTCCTGAAAGCACCAACGGAGAAGATTCGATACGGCTTCCGGCATCCACAGGCCGTCGGAGGTGACCTTGTCCAGGAACTCATCCAGCTCGTGCATGGCGTTCGGCCCATACGAGGGCCAGTGGCGGAGAAACATCTCCAAGACGGTCAGCCCCCATGACCACACATCGGTCGGTTGCCCCACCGGCTGGCCCATCATCTGCTCGGGCGAGGCGTAGGAGGGCGTCGCGGTGACCGAGCCGGTGGCCAGGGTCACGCGGGCGAAGTCGGCCAGCCCGAAGTCGCTGACCTTGGCCGTGCCGTCGGGCATCATCATGACGTTGGACGTCTTCACATCCTGGTGCACCAGCCCGCTCTGATGGGCGTGTTGGAGACCCCAGGCACATTGGATGGCGATGTCGAGGATGCGGTGCAGGGCCTCCTCGGGTGTCCCGGCGTACAGGCTGCCGGTGTGCACCCAGTGGGCGAGGTTGCCCCCTGGAACCAGCTCGGTGAACACCCGGGGCAGCCCGCCGAGAACCCGCACGTAGTGGCACACCACGATGTGCTGGTGCAATCCGAGCCGGACCCAGTGCTGGGCTTCCTTGACGAAGGTGTCGATGGCCAGAGACGCCATGGACGAGGCCCGCGGGCTCTTGACCGCCAGCTCCAGGTCCCATTCCCGGTGTCGGACCTTGTACACCTTGCCCATGCCGCCCTCGCCCAGGAGAGCCGTGACCTCATACCGGTCCAGGATGACGTCACCGACGTCCCATTCGGCCGGGACGTCGTCCTCCAGGGTGCGCGAGGAGACCAGGAGCGGGCGCATGACAGCCGCCGTTCTGCGGCTACCGGCTCAAATTCCTCCACAACGTCCAGGCGACCACGGCAATGCCGATGCCCACCACCAGGGCCCGGTTGGTGCGAGGGCCGAGACGGCGAGCCAGCCGCACCCCCTGGTATCCGCCCAGGATGGAAGCCAACGTCATGGCCAAGGCGGTCTGCCACTGGACCAGGCCGCTGACCCCGAAAACGACCACCGCCACACCGTTGATGAGCGCCACCAGAACGTTCTTGACGGCCGTCGCCCGGGGCAGGTGGCGCTCGCCGAGAAAGCTCAGGGCGGCCAGCGTGAGAATGCCGATGGCGGCCCCGAAGTAGCCGCCGTAGATGCCCACGCCCAACTGGAAGAGCGCCACCAGCGGCCCCGGCATGGTCCGCCGCGACACATGCTGCACGCCCTGCTGAAAGGCAAACAGGACGGTGGCGAAGAGAATGAGCCAGGGGATGAAAGCCTCAAACCACGTCGACGGGGTCTTCAAGAGCAGGATGCTGCCGATCAAGCCGCCCACGAAACACGGCAAGGCCAGGCGCAGCAACAAGGGACGCCCGGCGGGCAGATCGGCATGCCCGGCGACGACCGCGCCCAACGTTCCGGGCCACAACGCGACCGTGCTGGTGGCGTTGGCCTGGCGGGGATCCAGGCCGGCCGCCAGCAGGGCTGAAAACGTGATCAGCGTGCCACCGCCGGCCACCCCGTTGATGGCCCCGGCGGCGAAGGCGGCCAGCGACAGGACGCCGACCTGGGTCAGGTCCACAGGTTGAACAATCTAGGGGCCAACGCCGACACGTCGCCCCGAGTCCCCCGCCAGATGAGGGCCTGACTCACCGCCTCCCGCAGGAAAGGCAGGGCTTCCTGGGGGCGGGTGCGGGCCGCCACGGTGTGCGCCAGCACTTCGAGCACGCCCGCTCCGGCGGCCACGACCTCGGGGGTGAAGTGGGCGCCCTCCTGATAGCGGGTCAAGAGCACCAGGCCGATCGGCAGCGGATCCTGGCCCGGCCGGGTGGGCCGCACCCGCCGTACTTTGCCTCCGGGCTGGCGGAGCGACAGCCAACGGGGCCACGGATGGACCCGCCCCACCGGATCGATGGCCGCATACTCGTCGGAGTAATACTCTGCCCCGTGCCGCACCAGGTACTCTACCATGGTGCTCTTGCCGCCCTGGCTCGTGGCGGGGAAGAGCATGGCACGGCCCCGCCACCCGACGACCCCGGCGTGTACCAGGATGCGGTCGACGGCGTGATCGGCCAGGAACGTGCCCAGGTCC
>DASYBA010000091.1:0-3325 GCA_036501005.1 Candidatus Xenobia bacterium
GCCCGAGTTCATCAACGGCAGGGGCGTCTGGGAGCACCTGGTGTCCGGAGCATTCGTGGATCTGCGACGGGTCATCGCCCACTATGCCATCCAAAGTCTGGTCGACGGCCACGCCCAGCAGGGAGAAGTCTTTTCCTACCAGGTCCAGCCGCTGGACTACCATCGAGAAGTCTCCGGACATACCGGCTTTGCCCTGGGTCGGGCCCGCGTCATCTCAGCGGTGACCACGGAGAGCCTGCAGGCCACCTTTGCCGTCGTGCACTTCGGCGGCCAGGACTTTCACTGCAGTATCGGAGACAAGCTTCCCGACGACTTCGAGGCCGTCCGATCGAAGCTGTCGCGCGCCTACCAGCGACAATCGATGACGGACCTCTTGCGCTGTCTGGACCGGGAGTTCGGCGAAGACTTCTACACCATCAAGGATCTGTTGGCCGACGAGCGACGACGCATCCTCCTCTATACCTTGCAGGACGTCCTGCAGCGCTATGACTCCAGCTATCGGAATCTGTTCGATCAATCGATACGCACCATCCAGCTCCTGGTCGAAATCGGCACGCCGCCCCCCGTGGAGCTCCTGGCGGCGGCCAGTTACGTGGTGCGCACCGACCTCGAGCGGGCGCTGGCCCACCCCCAGAACGGCAATCTCACCGCTGCCATGACGGCGCTTCGACGAGCCCGCAAATGGGGTATTCCGCTGGATCGGGCCCGCCTGGAGATGGGCCTTCGCCACAGCCTGGAAACCCAGGCCCGCAGCCTGCTGACCGATCTGGAAGAGGAGACCATCGACCGCATCGGGGCTCTGCTCAGCCTGGCCGATGCGATACCGCTGGACGTCGTGCTGTGGGAGACGCAGAACATCGTGAACGACGCGCTCCACCTGCACGCCCCCCGGCAGCGTCTCGACCCCAAGCTCCTCGATTTGCTGGTCGGCCTGGCCCGCCGGGTCAAGCTGAACCCGGCCCCCATTCTGGAAGCGTGTCGATCGCCGGTAGCCGCCTGAATCAGGTTTCGGGGGCCTCGACGTCGATACTGTGTGGATAGAAGGGAAGGGTGCCCAAAGGCCGATTCTTGCTCAGGTGGTCGACGCCATAGCCCCACGAGACCGTGCCGCTGGCAGGCGTGTCCACTCTTTCGGAAGCCGGCTCGTCGTGGCGGTGGCGCCATGCATCCAGCCCCTGTCGCTCCGGCGGAGGAACGGCTTTAAAAGTGACGTGTTGGAAGTCAACCTGCTCCTTGACGTCGTGCGACGCGATCAACCCGACCTGCTGCTCTCTCCTGCTGGTCAAGTGCTCCAATCCCTCTCGCAGTTCGTTGAGGCCGCTCAAAGCGTCTAGCACGGTGGGGACGTTGGAGGCCTGCACCTCGCGCCGGACGTCGCTGGATTGCGACAGGGTCTGACCGCTTGAAGCCGATAGGTCGGACCGATGCTGGAACACGCCGCGCTCACTCGCCACCACCGTGGATTGCGACCCATAGGACGTGCTGCTGTGCGCTTCGTCGAGCTCATGGTAGCTCCCCTTGTCGCTCGCCGTCACCTCCGGATGACTCAATACGGACTGCACGGTCGCGGCGATGGAGTAGTGCCCCAAAGCGTCGTGGTCGAACCGGTCCAGGAGGGCCGCCAAGCCCTCTGTCCGCCCTTTCTGTAGATCCTTCACATCCCGGTGCTCGTACTCAATGTGGTCTTCCGGCGCATGCTGCACGGTCGCGTTCGTGACGGCGTCGTAGTCACCCATCTCTGGAACCGCCCAGTAGTCGTCGCGTTGATTGAACGTGCGGTCACCATACAGCAGCGCATCCTTTGGCACAATGATGCGTTGGCCGGGGTAACTCTCCGAGGTCGCCTTCAGCAGGCTGACCGGCCCATCGCTGGTCGTCACGGTCTGGCCGGCCTTGAGGGCGTCTCCGGCTTGCTGGGCAGCCTCGAGGTTCTTGGCGGCCTGATCCGCCGGCGCCTGGCGCACAGCCCGCATGCCCTCTCGCAGCTCCTGCAGCAGGTCGAGGGCGGTCACGCGGTCGGTGTCCTGGCGCTGCTCGAGGGTCTTCGTCAGATAGTCGACGGTGGCCAGCGAGGCATCCCGGATGGTCTTCGTCACATCCGAAGTCTGGTCGGGGTGGCTCTCGACGTAGGCGCGCAAAGGCTTGCCATCCGGTCGGCAACGAGACACGGCATCCATGGGACTTCCTCCTCACTCTGCTATGTCTGTTAGTCTATCTCAACAGTATTAACCTTTGATAACGAGCGTGTAAACCTTGTTAGTACCCGATCGCTGCCCCCACCGCGCTGCGGTCGTCGCTGGCGCCCAGACGCTCAGCCGACGTGGGATCTATCATGACCCCTTCCGCCAGGCCCAGAGCGGGCGCGTGGACCTCCAGGTGGTAGCCCATGGCCTGCAGTTGCGACATCACCTCTGGGGAAAGGCCGTGTGGCTCATAAACGAGCGTGTCCGGCTCCCACTGGTGGTGGATCCGGCCGGCATCCACCGCCTGCTGCAAGTTCATGCCATCGTCCACCACGTGCACCACGATCTGCAGCACAGTGTTGATGATGGTCGGCCCGCCGGGACTCCCAATGGCGAACCAAAGGCGGCCATCGGGATGCAGGACGAACGTCGGGGTCATGGCCGACAGCGGGCGCTTGTGCGGGGCAATGGTGTTCTTCTCGCCGAACACCGCTCCGAACATGTTGGGCGTATTGACTTTGGAAGCAAAGTCGTCCATTTCGTTGTTCAACAATACCCCGGTTCTCTCAGCGATGACCTTGCTGCCGAAGTTGTCGTTGAGGGTGTACGTGTTCGATACCGCGTTTCCGTCGGCATCCACCACGGTAAAGTGGGTGGTCTGCATGGATTCGGCCCCGGGCGGCGTACCGGCTCGCACCTGGCTGCTGGGCGTGGCCTTCGTCATGTCGATGGTGGCTCGAAGCTGCGACGCATAGGCCTTGTCCATGAGACCGGCCACTGGCACCTTGACGAAGTCCGTATCGCCCATGTAGGCGGAGCGGTCGGCGAACGCCCGGCGCATGGTCTCAGCCAGTAAGTGGTATCGGGCTGCCGTATCGGCGCCGGTGGCTTTCACATCGAAACCTTCGAGAATGTTCAACATTTCAATCAGGATGACGCCCCCGGAAGACGGGGGGCCCATGGACACGATGGTGTTGCCTCGATACGTGCCCGTCACCACCGGCCGCTCCTTGGCCTGGTAGTGCCGCAAGTCGTCCATGTCGATCAGGCCGCCGTGTCGAATCATGTCGGCGACCAGCAGATGGGCCGTCTTGCCGCTATAGAAGTCGGACGGCCCCTTTTCGATGCGCGCCAGAGTGGCG
>DASYBA010000092.1:0-6701 GCA_036501005.1 Candidatus Xenobia bacterium
TCGATGCCCGAGATGTCGTCAAAGAACCAGCCGCAGCTCGTGTACATCAGCATGCGATGCCGCTGCATCTCGAGCAGCTTGAGGAGCTGGACTCGCTGGGCCGGGTCGGGTTGCCCGCTGCACTGCTGCTCGAGAAAGTCACGCAGGCGCTCCGGCGTGCGGTTGACCACCACGTCGATGTAGGCGTCCCGGGCTTCCCACGGCTGCTTGAACAAGGGGCGGGCCTTCCTTTCATAGAGCGGGTCGACGGCGTCTCGCAGCCAGTCCAAGGCCGCTCGCAGGGGGGCGCGCCAGTGTTGATGCCAGTCGCCCCGACTGGTACAGCCACAGTTGCTGGACCAACGACCCACACCGTGGACGCAGCTCCACGAGCTGGGTTCATGGATTTCACATTCCCAGCGGGGCGGGTGCTCGGCCAGAAACTCCCCGTAGTTGGTGAGCTTGACGTCGCTCTTGCGCAGCACCTGGATGCCATAGGCCAGCGCCATTTCGCCATGCGAGGTATGGTGGCCGTAGGACTCGCCGTCGGTGGCGATATTGACGAGCTGGACGTCGTCGTCGGTGGGCACGAAGCCGTCCAGCAGGCGACGAGCGTACCGTTCTCCATCGGTGAGCAGGTTCTCGAAGGCGACGGCCTTGGAAATCATGCCGTCGTAGAAGAAGACGTCGACATGCTTGCCATCGCCGACGTTGACCCGATAGGGCTGTCGAGGGTCGACGGCGCCGGACGGCAGCTCGGTCCACTTGGACTGCCCCATGGGACGGACTCGGGCGCACTGGTTGGGGGCCAGGATAGTGAATTTGATGCCCTGGTCAGCGAGGGCCCGCAGCGTGGCCCGATCGGCCGCCGTCTCGGCCAGCCACATGCCCTCCGGGCGACGCCCGAATCGATATTCAAAGTCACGAATGCCCCACACAACCTGAGTGCGTTTGTCGCGCTGTGACGCCAGCGGCAGGATCATGTGGTTGTAGACCTGGGCGATGGCGTTGCCATGCCCGTGATGGTCTTGCACGCTGGCCGCGTCGCCCAACTGGATGAGCTGCCAGGCATCCGGCTGGTAGCGTTCTATCCAACTGGCCAGGGTCGGGCCGATATTGAAACTGATGTGTTCGTAATTGTTGACGATGTGGCTGATCAGCCCGTCGGAGCCCATGATGCGGGCCGCCCCATTGGGCGCGTAGCACTCAGCGGTAATGCGGGCGTTCCAGTCGTGATAGGGCTGGGCGGAGTCCTGGATCTCGACCGTTTCAAGCCACGGATTCTCTCGGGGCGGTTGGTAGAAGTGGCCGTGGATGCACAGGTAGCGGGTCATGCATCCTCTCAATCCCCCTCCGCCGGCCGGTTGAAACCGGTGGTTAGCCCGGGACCGGTCCGCCATCGTCAGAAGAAAAGGCGTGGAGGTTGCACAGCGAACTGAAGAGGATGCGTTTTCCCGGCATGGACCCCTTCATCGAGGGGCAGATGTGGAACGACTTCCAGATGACCTTTGCGGTGGCGCTGCGAGCCGCGCTCGTGACTGGCCTCCGCCCCCGCTATGTGGCCCGCCTCAAGGTCAGGACGTACCGGGAAGCCTCCACCGAGGAGCAGCGGGAGCGCCTCATTGAGATAGGAACGCTCGGTTTTGCCGAGCTGTATACGGTCATCGAGATTCTCTCTCCGCTCAACAAAAGAGCCGGCTCGATCGGTCGAGAGCAGTACATGACCGCCCGCCACGCGACGCTGGCGGCTGGTCGTAACCTGGTCGAGGTCGATCTCCTACGCGGAGGCGAGCGGGTGTCCGAGAAGGCGGCGGGGGATTATCTCGTGCTGCTGCACCGCTCCAGCGGGCCATCACAGGAGTGGCCAATTCACCTGGGGGAGCGGCTGCCGACCCTATCGATTCCCCTCGCCCCAGGTAGCGAGGCACTGGCCATCGACCTGCAGTCGGTATTCGACACGGTCTACCTGCAAGCCGGCTACGACTACGCTTTGGACCGCTCCCTCCCAATATCGCCGCCGTTGACGACGGAGCAGCAGCGATGGGCTGTTCGATATATAGAATAAACCACCACTTCTCACACTACATATTCTCCGCCCGCCACGCTATTGCTTATATATAGAATGGCTCGGGCCTCCGGCGTGCCTATCGCAACGGGCGACGGCCCGCGCTCAAAAACGGAACAGGCCTTATTGACCCATCTTGCCCGCGGGAGGCATCTGGCTCCAGTTCACGCCCGCCAGACCCTCGCCGGCATAGCGCTCTACGTTGATCTGGGTGTTGTTGTACGCGCCGAACTCGAAGATGACCAGAATGGCCAGGCACAGCAGAAGGAAGGGAACCAGGACGGGCTGGGGGGTTTCTTGATGGTGACCGTGCTCGCTCATGAGAGCGTCTCAACTCCTTGAAAGACAATCCGCCGTCGGGCCGTCGCCAGCCCCATGGCTGCTGCATCTTCTGCCCCCCGCCCGGGCCTCCTGCAGGTTTGAGCTGGAGGAATATCCTTCCAACACCCGAAACTGGCAGCTTCCTCGTCTCAGGCGAGGTCAACTGTAACGAAAATAATTCAACGAGCACCAGGGGCAGAGCTCCCCGGCCTTGAATTGTTCTCAACAAATCAAACTAACCCCTCGGAGGTCTAATGCGCAGACTGCAGCGTTTTTTCCTGATGCCGTGCCTGGTGGGCGCCCTGCTCGCCGGCGGTGCGATGGCAGCCCAGGCCCGCCCCGACGATGGCACCGTCATCATTGATGGCTCCGAGGCGCCGCAGCCGGTCAAAGGGAACGACGTCGTCGTCCAGGACGACAACAAGGCAGCCGCCCCGCAGATCGTGCTCCCGCCGGCAGCCGAGGGCACCTACGTCGTCAAGCCCGACGGCCAGATTGACATGACCGCCAGCCAGGTCATCCGCCACGAAGATCCGGCCATCACCAACGATGCCGAAATCGTCGTCTTCCCGTCGGAAGATGCCAAAGCCCCGGTGGTGGCCAACAAGAATGGCAGCTTCCCGCCCATCCTGGTCACCGTGTACCGGCGAGTGCAGAACTACACCATGGTCGCGACCCGCCAGGGGCACCAGGGCATGCTGGCCTCCCGAGCGGGACGTCGCCCGCTGGCGTTCTACACCAAGGTCGCCGAGAAGGTCGACATCGCCCCGACCATCCTCAAGTACTCTCAGCAATACAATCTCGATCCTTGTCTGGTCAAGGCGGTCATCAAGACCGAGTCGGGCTTCACTCCCCGAGCGACGTCGTGGTGTGGCGCCGCCGGCCTGATGCAGCTCATGCCCTTCACCGCCCGCCGCATGGGCGCCCAGCACATCTACGACATCGATGACAACATCGGCGCCGGCACCCGCTACCTGCACTACCTGATGGGTCTCTTCGGCAACCGCACCGAGCTGGCCGTGGCGGCCTATAACGCGGGTGAAGGCGCCGTGCAGAACTGCGGCGGCATTCCGCACTACACCGAGACGCAGAACTACGTGCGCAAGGTCATGTCGAGCTACCATGCCTACAAAGGTGAATAGCCTCTAGCCGCCGACCCCTGACGCGGGTAAGATAGAGCCCCATGGACATGAAGGTCGTCTTTCTGGGCACCAGCTCCGGTGTGCCCACGCCCTACCGTTTTCTTTCCTGCGTCTGTTTGTACCGGGACGGCCGCTGCTGGCTGTTCGATTGTGGCGAGGGAGCCCAGATACGCTATCGCCAGGCCCATCTGCGGTTCAGCCAGGTCGAGGCCATCTTCATCACCCACATGCATGGCGACCACATCACCGGGCTGCCCGGGGTGCTCATGAGCATGGAGATGGAAGACCGCAAGGACGAGCTGACCATCATGGGCCCGGAAGGCATCAAGGAGTACATCCTGCAGACGGCCCGCATGATGAAGACCGGCTTCCGCTACCCCCTGAAGTTCAAGGAGAATCGCCAGGCGGGTGCGGTGTGGACGTCCCCGGAGGGGGACTACGACGTCATCACCACCCGGCTCCAGCACCGCGTGCCCGCCTGGGGGTATGCCTTTATCGAACACGCGCGACCGGGCCGCTTCAACCCCGAGGCGGCCAAAGCCCTGCAGATTCCACCGGGCCCCCTGTTTGCCAGGCTGGTCCAGGGCGAGACGATCACCCTGGCCGACGGACGCTGCATCGAGCCCAGCCAGGTGGTGGGGCCGGCCCGACCCGGGCGACGGTTCTCCTACTGCACCGACACCGTGCCGTGTCAGGGCGCGCTGGACCTGAGCCAGGGGGCTGACCTCATGGTGCACGAGGGGACATTCGCCCATGACCTGGAGGCCATGGCTTTGCAGAAGACCCACTCGACCGTCGTGCACGCGGCCCGCGCCGCGGCGGCGGCCGGTTGCCGCCGTCTGGTCATCACCCACTTCAGCCCTCGTTACGAGGAGGTCTCCAGCCTGGCCCAGGAAGCCCGCAGCGTCTTTCCCGAGACGGTCATGGCCGAGGATCTGATGGAGGTGGTCGTCCCCTACCCCGATGAACCGTTGCCGCCGCCCCCTCAACCGCGGCAGCGCCGCCAACGTATGCCCGCCCCGACGGGGTAAAAGGCATGTAGGAACCATTTTAGACCAGGGCGAACCTGGATGACAGCCGGGTCACGGCGAGCTTGCCGGTCGCACCCACTGGCGCTAAAGGAGGCAGATGAGCCTGGTTGACAGCTCCTCCCACGACCCGCAGAAAGCGACTCAACGTATATGAGGTCGCTTTTTTGTTCTGGCACAAACACGATGGAGGTAATCCATGCACATTGTCGTCAAGGGTAAGAACATGGACGTCACAGAAGCGCTCCGGCAGTATGCCGAGAAGCGCCTGGGCAAGATCAGCAAGTATTTCGATACGATCATCTCGACCGACGTCACGCTCAGTACCGAGCGAAGCTGGCACATCATCGAGGTCACCGTCTTTGCGAACGGTTTCGTGCTGCGGGGTGAGGAACGCACCAACGACATGTACACCTCGATAGACAAGGTCACAGAAAAGCTGGAGAGTCAGATCAAGAAGCACAAGGGCAAGGTGACCCGCAAGGGACGCACCCACATTGCCGATGGGCTGCAGCCGGAACCCACCGAAGGCGCGGTGGCCGTCATGACCCGTCCGGAAGAAAGCGACCTGCACATCGAGGTCAAGCGATTCGCCTCCCAGACCATGACGGTCGAACAGGCCGTCAAGGAAATCGAGGCCATGGATTACGAGTTCTTCGTGTTCTTCAACAGCTCGAACGGGCGCGTCAACGTGCTATACCGCCGCCAGCGCGGTTACGGCCTTATCGACCCGGTCGAGTAGCCGAAGCTAGCGCGGCCGCCAGTTCTTCAACTGGTCGCGCCAGCCCCCGTCGGATCGCCTCTCCGCCATGGGTGGAGGGGCGTTCTCGCGTTTCGGCGCGGCCTGGGTCGCTTTGATGGACAGGCTGATGCGGTTCAGGTCGAGGTCCACCTTGAGCACCTTGACCTTGACCACGTCGCCCACCTTGATGACCTCGGCAGGGTCCTGCACGAACCGCCACGCCAGCTCGCTTTTGTGCACCAGCCCGTCTTGATGGACGCCGATATCGACAAAGGCCCCGAAGGCCGTGACGTTGGTGACCACGCCCTCCAGCATCATGTCGGGCTTGAGATCCTTGACCTCCTTGAGGTCTTCGTGGAACTCGGCATAACGGAACTCCTGGCGGGGGTCGCGGCCCGGCTTCAGCAACTCTTCCTTGATGTCGTTGAGGGTTTCCATGCCGACGTCACCGCTGACGTATCGGTTCCACTGGATACGCCCGACCGCGCCCGCCTGCCCCAGCAGCTCGGCCAGGGACACGCTGATGTCGCGGGCCATCTGCTCGACGAGGGGGTACCGTTCCGGGTGGACGGCCGAATTGTCGAGAGGGTGGGATGACTGTCGCAGGCGCAAGAAGCCCGCCGCCTGTTCGAAGGCTTTCGGACCAAAGCGCGGCACGTCCAGCAACTGGGCCCGAGACTTGAAGCTCCCGTGGGCATCCCGCCAGGCGACAATGTTCTTCGCCTGGGTGGCCGACAGGCCGCTGACGAATTGCAAGAGCGCCCCCGAGGCGGTATTGAGATCGACCCCGACGTGGTTGACGCAGCTCTCCACCACGCCCTCCAAGGCCCGTCCCAGGGCTTTCTGGTCGACGTCGTGCTGGTACTGCCCGACCCCGATGCTCTTGGGCTCGAGCTTGACCAGTTCGGCCAGCGGGTCTTGGAGGCGGCGGGCAATGCTGATGGCCCCTCGAACCGTCACGTCCAGATCGGGAAATTCGGCCTTGGCGAGCGGGCTGGCAGAGTAGACGGAAGCGCCCGCCTCGCTCACCGTCACCCGCACCGGACGGTCCGGCAGGCCGGCGATCGCCTTGGACACGAACGCATCGGTCTCTCGGCCGCCCGTGCCGTTGCCGATGGCGATCAATTGAACGCCGTGTTTCGATATCAAGGACAGCAGCGTGCGAGCTGCGCCCGCCTCGTCCTTGCGAGGCTCTGTTGGATAGACGGTGGCGTGGTCGAGAAGCCGACCGGTCCGGTCCACGACGGCGATCTTGCACCCGGTGCGAAAGCCGGGGTCGATGCCCAGGACGGCCTTCTCTCCGGCCGGGGAGGAGAGCAGCAGATGCCGCAGGTTGACGGCGAACGTTCGAATGGCCTCTTCGTCAGCCCACGCCTTGCGAGCCGTATCGACCTCGCCGGTGATGCTGGGCTTGAGCAGGCGCT
>DASYBA010000093.1:0-3148 GCA_036501005.1 Candidatus Xenobia bacterium
CCGTCCGCGGTGGCGATTCGCACGGGGGAGGAGACCCTGGAAGCGCCCCGCGAGCTGAACCCGCAGATGCCCCAGATGATGGAGCAGGTCATCTTGAGGATGATGGCCAGCCGGCCGGAAGAGCGGTATCCCAACATCGGAGAGGTTCGCAAGGCCCTGCGCATGGCCCAGAAGACGGCCCAGACGGGCATTGTCCGCCGGGTGGGCCTGGACAGCGAGGGGCCTATCCGCAAGTTGCCGCAGTTGGATGCCAAGGGCGTCGCCGGCACCGGGGAAAAGCGCTACCTGACCCCTTCCAAGCCGCCCTCCAGCTTTGCCCCGGCGGGTCCGAACGTGCCCCGCAAGCCGGAGTTCAATCGCCCTCCCGTCATCGTCCATCACGAAGCGGGCGACGAGCGAGAGGAAGAGCCGCAGCCCCCGCCCCGTGCCAGCCTGATCCCCCGGCCCAACGCGCCAGCCCCGGCCCCCGCACCGGCCGAGCCGGCGGCCCCGGCTCGCGGCGGTCTGTTCGGCTTCTTCCGCCGAGATCCCGGCTTCGACAAAGCCTGGATCACCCACTCTGAAGACGGACCGAAAATCCAGGTTGTTCCGCAGTCGTATCGAAACGGCATTATCAGCTTCCACAGCGGTACGGAACTGTCCGTGAACGATACGGTGAGCCTGTGGATCTCGATCAAGAACTCTCGGGAGGGGCCTTTCGAGATGTCCTGCACCCTGTTGAAAGAAACCATGGTCAACCAGCGTCTCGAGTACATGGGCCGCATGCAAGGTGTGCCACCGATGGTCGACAAGGTCCTCACCGATCAGTTTCCGGCGCCGCAGGACGCCGCCGCCAGTGGCACCGGCAACCCCCGGGAAGGCCGGCGGTCACCCCGCATCCAGACCGCCTTCCAGGTCATGTCGAGACAGTTGCCGGGCTACAAGGCCATATCGACCAACATCAGCATGACGGGCATCCAGTTGGACGTTCGAGAAGAGGTCAAGATCGGCACCCGCATCCAGATGAAGCTCGACTTCGACGACTTCCGCTTCCACGAAGTGAACTGCGAGGGCGAAGTCAAGTGGTGCCGCCCCGGCGAGGAGCGTGACTGGCTCATCGGCATCGCCTTCGTGACGCTATCGGAGCAATCGAAAGACACCGTCAAGCGCTACATCCAGATGGTGGCCGGTTCAAAACCCATGCGAGGCGTCTAACAGATCGGTCAACCCGCGAAGGTGATCATGGTCGGTATCGGGGCAGAACCCATAGGGGTCCAGATGGAGCGGTCGTATCCCCGCGGCCCGAGCGCCCACCACGTCGGCTCGCACGCTGTCGCCCACGTGCATGACCCTGGCCGCTGCAGCCTGCAGCTTCGCCAAGGCCAGGTGAAAGATGGCGGGGTCGGGTTTCGATATGCCGACGACCTTGGAGTCCAGAATGCAGTGGACCGCGGCGCACGGCCCGGGGCCGACCTGGCAGGTACCGTCTAGTTTAAGGCGGTCTTCGACCGTGCCGTCGGAGTTGCTGACGATGGCCACCTTGACCCCGGTGGCCAGCAGGGCGTGCAGGGCCTGCACCGACGGTCCAATGACCGTCGCCCAGCGTGGGGACTGCCGGAAGGCTCCCAGCAGAGCGGGGGGCACCGCCGGGTCGTCCCCGGCCCCCGCCATGCGGGCATAGGCTCGCAGGTAGTCAGCCCACCACTCCCGCTCGACCTGGCCCGAGGAACGGTCATAGGCCGCCATGCCGGCATAGTGACACCGTTGGAGGAGGGAGGCATCGGCTGCAACGCCAAAGGTGGCCAACACCTCGACGATGGCCGGGGCGGTGGGCAGTTGGAAGACCCCGCCCACGTCCAAAAAGATGGCTTCATATCTCATGCGGGAGGGGTTATGCACTGGGTTCCGTCCCCCTACATGCACTATGCCAAGATGCACCAGATGGTCCACCCGGCCCGCTACGAGCTGTCGTCCAGCGCGCTGGCGGCCGCCCCCGTGTCGGAATGGCCGTTCGTGCCGACACTGGATCTGCAGGGGCACGAACCGTACGGAGATGTGCGTGCGGTAGAGATGCTGGCGGTTCGATATGGCGTGTCAGTCGAATCTGTCTTTCCCACGCCGGGGACGACCGTCGCGAACCTGCTGGCCGTCGGCGTGCTGGCGCGGGGGCGACCGGTGGCGGTGGAGTTGCCCGGGTACGAACCGATACGGAGCATGGTGGCGGCAACGGGGGCCCGGGTGCGAGATTTGCCGCGTCGGCACGACTGGTCGATAGACCTGGGAGAGGTCGAGCAGGTGTTTCGTGACGGCGCCGGACTGCTGGTGGTCAGCGACCTGTACAACCCGGCCGGGACGACCCTGGCCATCGACGTGTTGCAGCGCCTGGATGCCCTGGCCCGGCAGCACGACGCGTGGGTGCTGGTGGACGAGGTCTACCTCGACGGGCTGCCGCATCGGCGTCCGCCCGCGGCAGCGCTGGGAGAACGCCTGGTATCGACTGCTGGCTTGAGCAAGGTGTACGGCCTGGGCGGGCTACGGTACGGCTGGTTGCTAGCCGCCCCATCGGTCATCGAGATGGCAGGCGGGCTGGCCGACTCGCTGTACGCCATCATGGCCACCCCCGTGGAAAACCTGGCCCTCCAGGTGTTGGAGCATCTCGACTGGTTCAAAGCTCGCTACCACCGTATTCTTGGCGCCAATCGGCCGATCATGGAAGCCTGGCTGGACCGGCACCCGGAGCGGTTTTGCATCCGCCCGCCCGGAGGCCTGATCTACTTCGTGGGCATCGACGAACCCAGCGAGACCTTCGACCGACGGTTGCGCCAAGAGCACGAGACTGGCATGGCGCCGGGCCACTTCTTCGGCGATGAAGGGTTCATTCGCATCGGCATCGGGGGGCCATCCGAGATCCTCCAAGCCGGCCTGGAGCGGATCGCCGCCGCTTGCTGACGGCGACAGGATATCGTCCGCGGCCCGGTAAACTGAACAGGAGACACTCACTACCTGCGCGGCGATATGAAGGACGGAGGAAGCATGGCCTACCGGGAGACCGAGAATCGGCTCTTCATGCAGAACCTGAAGGGCTGGCTCCAGACCAACCCAGGCCAGTACGTCGTGATAGAGGGCGACATCATCATCGGGATCTTTCCGTCGGCCGAGACCGCCTACA
>DASYBA010000094.1:0-3469 GCA_036501005.1 Candidatus Xenobia bacterium
GTGGAAGGGGTGCTGGCCCGGGTTGACCAGGGCCTGGCGCACCTCGGCCAGGCGCCTCAGGTCGACCGGCGGGAAGTGCAGCGGCCGATGCGAGCGGATGAACCCTCCCTCCGCCACGATGTGGCCCTCGGGGTTCAGCACCCGCGCCATGGTCAGCTTGCCGGCCATTTCGTTGACCAGCTCGTCGGACACCAGGTAGAGGTCCGGCGGGGCCAGCAAGGTGTGAAAGGCGCCTTGCCCGGCCAGCTCGTCCTGCAAGGGGAAGGGCGACGTCCGGCGCAGCGCGTCGACCACGTTCTGTGTCAGACGGACGACGCTGGACCGCCACAGGTACTGGCTCAGTTGCATGTAGAGTCCCGCCCCCAGCACGCCCTCGATGGCGATGAAGAGCACTACGAACGACCCGGCAATGAGCCAGCGGAGGGGAAAGCGGCGTCGCAGGGTCTCCACGGTACCCACTGTAGCAGGGGAGTCTGAGGCAGAAGCGAGCGTCATTCTGAAGATTTCCTGAATTCCCCGTCGAATTGCCATGCATGAGAAATTTTCGATTCGGCGTCCAGGTCTCCCGGGGGCGTAGCCAGGAGCACTGGGCCAAGTATGCACAGGAAGCTGAGGCCCTGGGGTATTCCACCTTGACCATGCCTGACCACTGCTGGGATCAACTGGCGCCGGTGCCAGCCCTCATGGCCGCCGCCCAGGCGACCACCCGGCTGCGCATCGGCAGTCTGGTCTTCGCCAACGACTACAAGCATCCCGCAGTGCTGGCCAAGGAGGCGGCGACCCTGGACTTCCTGTCTGGCGGTCGCCTGGAACTCGGCCTCGGCGCCGGCTGGATGACCGCGGACTACGATGCCCTGGGCCTGCAGTACGACTCGCCGGGGGTTCGTATCGAACGGCTCGAGGAAGGGGTCGCCATCGTGAAGGCGTTCTTCACGTCCGACCCGGTCACGTTCGAGGGTCGCCACTACCAGGTTCGAAACCTCATGGCCCGGCCGCGACCCGTGCAACAGCCCCATCCGCCCATCATGATCGGCGGCGGGGGACGCAAGATGCTGTCGCTGGCTGGCCGCCTGGCCGACATCGTCGGCATCAACGTGGATCTGCGGTCCGGCGACATGGCGAAGGTCTCGAAAGACAACCTGGGAGAGGCCGCCACGCGGGAGAAGATCGACTGGGTCAAGGCAGCCGCCGGCAACCGCTTCCAGGACATCGAGCTGCAGGTCAGCGCCTACCAGGTCGCCATCGACTCGGATGGCGATGCCGCACGCGCCGAGGCCGCCGCCAAGTTCGGCGTGACGCCAGCCGAGGTCGACACGGTGCCGCACGTCCTGGCCGGGACGCTGGACGAAGTGGTCGCGTGCCTGCAACGCCGTCGTGAGACCTTCGGCTTTTCATACGTCGTGGTGGCTGGAGAATACATGCGACCCTTCGCGCCAGTGGTGGAACGTCTCTCGGGCCGGTAGTTTACAAACTGGCAACAATCGGCTATTGTCTACGTCGGCCGGCCTCGGTATACTGGAATCAACGCTACAGAGTGAGGTGCAAAAGCGATGATGATTGGTTGCAACCCGTGGAGCTTTCAGATGCGCCACCCGTTCCTGTCAGCCCTGGGTGGGGCTGCCAGCATGGCGACAGGAGCCTGCATGGGCATGGGCATGATGGGCATGGGAATGGGTATGTGCAGTCCGTTCGGCTTCGGAGGCTTCGGCGGCTTCGGCGGAGGCTGCTTTGGTCAACCGTTCTTCAACCCCTGCGGCTTCGGCATGGGGAACATGTTCGGCAACGGCTTCTCCTGCGGCATTCCGCCGTTCTTCATCTAGAGAACGATCGGCAGTGACAGGGCTCCGCCGTCACGGTGGGGCCTTTTTGCATCCTTGAAAGGATTTCCCCGGGGGAAGAGGAATCGAGCGGGGATTTTTTGCCTTCTAGGAGAGATACATCAATGAATTCTCGTATGCGGCGGGGCATGCTGGCCCTGGGCCTGTTGGGTGGGCTGATGCTGCCCTTGACGCAAGCACGCGGCCAGGAGGGAAGTCCCGCCCCCAGCGGATCTCCCGCTCAAGTGACGTCGTCGGCGCCGGGGTCGGCATCGCCGGCGTACCCGCCCCCCGCCTCCGCCTCCTTGGCTCCCTCGGCCGGGGCGGCCACCAAGCCGGGCGTAGCGACCACACCGGTCGTTCTGGTCGACGCCGCCGGCAACGCGGTCGCCAACATGGTCGAGACGGAGACCCTCAGCAAGAGCGTGCCCTCGTCGGTGCAGGGCGGCGTCGATGCGAGCAGCGGGCTGTCCGTGCTCAAGATCCGAGCCACCATTCCCGACGCCAAGCAGGGTAAAGGGCAGGCCTACATCGAGGCCAACTCGGGCAAATTCTTCGGCGTCGGCAGCTTCAACGTCACCCTGGCGCCGGAAGACCAGCAGCCGATTCTCGACTTCAACCTCCTCACCAAGCAGACGGGCCCTGACACGACCGCCACCGGCAGCCTGGACCTGGACGTGGCGAATACAGCGGCCAACAACGCCGGCATCAACAACGCGGTCCTCGACGGCGACGCCAGCATGACAGGGGCGAAAACGGGCGCGCTCAACCTGCACTTTGCCACCCAGGGGGCCGCCGTCAAGACCAATCTGGCCGCCCTCCTCAAGTCGGCCGACATCAAGATCACCAACGCTCAGGGCACGACAACCCTGGTCATCAGCCTGGCCGAGACGGGGTCGTCACCGCAGGCTGCCTACTTCAAGCAACTGGAGGCCAACCCCAGCGCGGCTGGAACGCAGATTCAGCGCATCCTCGAACAGCAAGGCTTCAACGTGTCCAGCGTCAAGCTGAGCAACGTCCGAGCCAAAGGCGACGACGTGGGCGCCGACCTGACTATCGTGGTCAAGGACATCGGCAAGACGCTCGAGACCGGCCTGCGTAGCTTGCTGGCCAGCAAGGCCGGGGCCATGGGAGCCGATCCCGCCCTGCTGGAAAAGAGCGTCGAAGAGCTTCTCCAGTTCCAGGTCGACAATGCCGACCTGAGCGCCGCCGTCACCGGCGACAAGGTGGACGTCAAGCTGACGTTGGCCGGCAGCAACCTGGACAAGTTCCTGGAGGGCTACCTCGACGTCTACGTGGCGGCGGTGCCCGCCATGCAGAAGTTGAGCGCGCAGAAGCAGACCCCCTTCCAACAGCTCATGGTGCAAGCCGGCGTGGTGACCATGACCCGGCTCCGCACGGTACTGGAACAGGCTGCCGCCAACTCGAACGACAAGGCGCAGTTCAAGTTCTCGGTCAATGCCGACATGTCCGGTGCGCGCCTTAAAGCCAAGGGCTCCCTCGACGGCAGCGCCAACCTGGCCGCTTTCGTCCAGGCCGCCAAAGCCAACAACTACCCCATGGCCGACTCGCAGTATGTGCTGCTGCGGGCCAAGTCAGACGGCAAGGCCGTCAACGGAACGTTCTACGCCAATGCCAACGGCAAGTGGTTC
>DASYBA010000095.1:0-5835 GCA_036501005.1 Candidatus Xenobia bacterium
GACTCACGGGCTGCTCCCGGTGATCCTGCCGCGCACCCGCCGTGTCTTGTCACCGGATGGTCGGCCGCGCCCCGCAACAGCCAGCGCGCTCTCTCTATAGGATAGCACACTCGCTCTAGCACGGTTGCCGAAGCCTCACGCAAGATCAAGATGTCGCTGTCTCCCGGCGAGCTGGAGTTTCTCGGCAAGGGTGCCCCGCCCGGGCCCCGCGAGGTCACCGTGGAGGGACCCCGGCGACCCTCGCTCAGCCAGTCGGTGCGGCTGGACCTGCGCGGCTTTAGAGCCGAGGCGGTGGGGCCGGAGGTGGAAAGGTTCCTCGACCAGGCGGCACGAAGCCAAGCCCCGTCGCTGGCCATCATCCACGGGAAGGGGACTGGCGTCGTGCGCAAAATTGTGCAGGACTATTTGAAGGAAAGTCCAGTCGTTGACAGCTTTCGGTTGGGAGATAGCCATGAGGGAGGCGCCGGCGTCACCGTGGTGACGCTGAAGTGAGTCGCGTCGTCGTCCTGGCGCTGGGCCAGGAGGCTTTGTGCTTCCCGGCCAACCCGGCCACCCGGGTGGTCTTGAACGGGGGCTGTAGCGTGCTCGAAGGCGGTCATCCCCAGGCCCAGCCGGTGTGCGAGATCCTGGGCCAGGCGGGTATCCGTCCTACCGCAATCGATACGCTCCAGCAGGATGGCTGCTTCGTCCTGGTGGTCCTGGCCGAGATCGACGACGGCGCCAACCTCCAACAAGTGAGCGCCCGCCTCAAGCAGAATGGGGCGGAGCGGGGCCTGGTCTTGCGCATCCAGCGCGAAGACGTGTTTCGGGCCATGCATAGGATTTGACATGTGGCTGACCGGCGAAGAGATTCTTGAAACGCTACGAATGATCGAGGCGGAGCACCTCGATATCCGTACCGTCACGTTGGGCATCAGCCTATCGGATTGCGCATCCGAGTCGATAGACCGGGTATGCGACAACGTCCGGCGGAAGTTGGGCTTCTATGGCCAGAAGTTGGGGACGGTCGTCGAGCAGGTGTCGTCGGAGTTCGGCGTGCCCATCGTCAACCGTCGCATCGCGGTAACGCCTATCGCATACGTCGGAGCCCCCACCGGGGCCACGTCCTACGTCCCTATCGCTCGGGCCCTCGACGCCGCCGCCGAAGACCTGGGTGTCGACTTCATCGGGGGCTTCTCGGCATTGGCCGGCAAAGATTTCCAGGAGTGCAGCCGGGTGCTGGTGGCGTCCTTGCCGGAGGCGCTCGCCACGACGAAGCGGGTGTGCGGCTCGGTGGAGGTGGCGTCCACCAAGAGCGGCATCCACATGACGGCCGTATCGGCCGTGGCGCAGGCGCTCATGGCGGCCGCTCGCCTGACCGCCGATCGGGACGGCCTGGCGTGCGGCAAGTTTGTCGTCTTTTCGAACATGCCGCAGGACAACCCGTTCATGGCGGGCGCGGTGCACGGCATCGGTGAGGCCGAGGCTTGCATCAACGTGGGCATCAGCGGGCCCGGGGTGGTGCGGGCGGTCCTATCGCAAATGGCCGGGGCCGACCTGGGCGCCTGTTCCGAAGCCATCAAGCGCACCGCGTTCAAGATCACCCGCATGGGCAGCATGGTGGGGCAGGAAGTGTCCCGCCGTCTCGGCCTGCCCTTCGGCGTCATCGACCTCTCGCTGGCCCCGACGCCCACGCCGGGCGATAGCGTGGCGGAAATCCTGCAGATGCTGGGGCTGGAACGGGCCGGCACGCACGGCACCACGGCCGCCCTCATGCTGTTGAACGATGCCGTCAAGAAGGGCGGCGCCATGGCGGCCAGTTCGGTCGGGGGGCTGAGCGGGGCGTTCATTCCCGTGACCGAGGATGCTGCGATGGCCGAAGCCGCCCGCCTGGGCTGCATGACGCTGGACAAGTTGGAGGCGATGACGGCAGTCTGCTCGGTGGGGCTCGACATGGTGGCCGTCCCCGGAGACGTGCCGTGGGAGACCCTGGCCGCCATCATTGCCGACGAGATGGCCATCGGCGTCGTGAACAACAAGACGACGGGCGTGCGCATCATTCCAGTGCCGGGCAAGAAGGCCGGGGACGTGGTCGATTTTGGCGGGCTCCTCGGCTTCGGTCCCGTCATGGCGGTCAAGCCGTGGAGCTCGGCCGAGTTCGTGCACCGCGGCGGCCGCATTCCCGCCCCCATCCAGGCTCTGGGGAACTAGGGCTCCGTGCGTCTGGCGCTGACCCTGCTGTGCGGCCTGCTGGCGGGAGGGGTGGCGCTGGGGTTGACGGTGGCCCTGGTGAGCTCGACCAAGCTGCTGGAAGGCAGCGATCGGGGGTTCTTCAGCGGTCTGGGGTTGATGGCGCTGGCCTTTCCCGCCGGGGTCCTGCTGGGGGTGTGGAAGGCGCCGACCGGACTGGATGAAGCCAGCCGGCGCAACGCCCTCATCGGGTCGTTTATCGTATTGCTTCTAGCACTTTCAGGCCTGGGTTTCTGGGCCGTGTACCGATAGGGAGGTCGCGCATGCAGAGCATCATCGTTCTGGGGGCCAGTGGGGGGCTGGCTGAGGCGTTCTTGCCGCGGGCGGTGGAGCGGTGGGGGCTGGTCTTGCAGGGACGCCGCTGCGACGTGCTGAGCGAGCGCGTCAAGGCGCTCGGTGCGGACCGGGCGGTGGCTATCGAGGCGCATGGGGCAGAACCGGAATTGCCGCAGCAGTTGTGGGATGCGGCCGTCAAACTGGGACAGCCCTGCGGCCTGGTCTGCATGGTGGGTACCCCGGGGCGGCTGAGCGACGAAGCCTGGAGTCCGGAGTCGTTTGCCGACCTGTTCACCGTCAACTCGGCCGTGCCGCTCTGGCACGTGCACCGCTGGGCGCAGCGCATGAAGGCGCATGGCTACCCCGGCAATGCAGTGGTGCTCTCGACCATGCAGGCGGTGTACCCGTTCGAAGGGAGCCTGCCGTACGCGTTGAGCAAGTCCGGTCTCGAGCTGGGGGTGCAGATCCTGGCGAAGGACTACGGGCCCCACATCCGAGTGAACGGCGTGGCGCCGGGCGTGAACGACGCAGGCATGGCGCTGGCTTCCATCCAGAAAGGCAAGTACCAGCCCTATATCGATAGAGGCATCATCCCTCGCTACGGCCATGCCGAAGACGTGGTGGAAGCAGTGATGTTCCTCCTCCAGCCCGACTTGTACATGACCGGCCAGACGCTGTTGTTGGATGGCGGCCTGACGCTGCGCCGGGATATCGGTTAGGAGCTGGTCAGCTCGGTGGCGCCATCCTGGAAGACGATGTCCTGCTGGTGCGAGGAGACGCCGTCGAACGGGGTGGTGAGGCTGATCATCTTGAGGGCGGGGGGTTGGCCGTCAGCCGACACGAAAGCGTGCCCCTGGAGGGTCATGCTGTCGGCGGTAGCCTGATCGAGGTCCTCGTCCCGCTTGGCGGCCCGCAGGGTACTGACCCCGGCGATGGGGGCCCTGCCGATGGCGAACTTGAGAATCTTGAGGGTGTCTTCCGGCAGCTTTCCCAAACTGAGGGTGTACACCGGATCGCCTTGCGCCTTGCGGTGCTTGTCGTCGCCAGACTGGTCGTGGAAGGCCAGTTGCGTGGTGCCTTTGGGACCGGACTCGACCGACACGTGCAACACCGTCGAAGGGTAGGTCATGTGCGGCCCCTGCACCTGGACGTAGTCTCGCTGGACGAACACCTGGCCGGTGTCGGCCCGCATCATCGTCATCAACCTCTTGGAGTCGGTGACGTACTCCTGATGCTGGACGTGGAGCTTGACCTGGTCGCCGGGGAACGTCCAGCCCATGTCGACCTGACGCCCGGGTATGACGTTGCCGTTGGCCTCAAACGCCTTGGGGGGCTGCCATCCTTTGACCTGGGGTATCGTCGTGGTCGACATTTTCTATGTTGTCCTCTCGCCAGTCCCTGTTGCCCTATCTTAACCACGACAGTTTGCCAAGGTGTATCGGGAGATTAACAGAACCTTGCCGGACCGGCGACGCCGAGAATCTGCAGCACCTGGGCCGTGTCGCTCAAGTCAGGCAGGGCGGCATCGGCCTTCGCTCTTTGCAGGGCTTCCACCGTATGGCTGCCGGTGGCCACGGCCAACGTGTGGGCGGCAATGGCCCGGCCGGCTTCGATATCCATGGGCGTGTCGCCGATGACCCAGACCGTATCGAACGTGCGCCCGTAATGGGCGCGGGCCCGTTGCAGGGCGACGGGGCCCAGGTGCGTGCGCACCGCCGCATCCGATCCGTAGGCGCCGATCGGGAAGTAAGGTTCGATGCGCAGGGCCTGCAGCTTGAGGTGTGCGGTCGTCTGCAGGTTGCCGGTCAGCAGACCGAGGGCGGTGTTGGCCGACAGGGCATCCAGCAAGGCCTGGACGCCCGGCTTGAGTCGGCGGCGGGGATCCGGCCGGCCAAGTTCGTCTCGCAAAAGTTCGATATACCTGGCGATGACGTGCTTGAAATCAGCCTCGCCTAAGCCGTGTATCGATAGGCCCTCCGCCAGGATCTGAGGATCGGTCTTGCCGTCAGGATGGACGCCTTCAAACGCGTCGATGCCCAGCGTCTCCCGAGCGGCGGCTTTGAGGCAACGCATGCCCACCCCCCCGCTCTCCATGAGCGTCTGGTCGATATCGAACAGAACGAGCGTCATGGAACCTCGGCGGGTATGCCCTCGACCTCATCGGCGATATCCAACGCTTTCTCCAAGTCAGCGAGGATGGCGTCTCCGTGAACCAGCGGAATGCCTGCGGCCAGCGCTTCCTGGTGCTCTGCAGGGGTGTTGTAGCCCCACGTGGCGAGCGCTGCACGCGCCCCGACCCGGCGCACCGTGGCCAGGTTGTCCAGCAGGTCGTCCAGCAGGATGACCTGGTTCAGCGGCACCGACTGCTCTGCCGCGAGATGTCGCACCTGGTCGTCCTTCTCTCGGCTAAACTCCTTGGCCAGGACCGGCATCTCGATACCGACCCGCGCCAGCAAAAAGTGGACGGAGGCTTCGTCCTTGGTGGTGGTGATGGCGACTTTCCGAAAGGCCTCGCGCAACGCGGGCCAGGCGGCCATGAACTGCGGGAACGGCCGTTGCAGCGCCGCCCAGTATTCCGGATGGTTCTCCCGCTCTTCTTCCCGCACGGCATAGAAGACCTTGTCGAAGGCATCCGCCCGGTCCGGGCGCTGCGCCAGCCGCGCCTGGAACCGGGCCTTGTCATAGTGGGCCAGGTCCTGCGTGGGGTCTTCGGCCAGGAGGCGCATCAACATGTAGAAGTCGTGCCCCGTGCGAACCAGCCAGCGCCCGGCCCGAAAACCCGCTTCGGCGCCGACGGGCACGGGGCCGTGCAGCTTGGCCCACGCCTTGCTGGCCACCTGAAAGCTTTCGCCCACGCTGTCCCACACGACGCCGTCGAAGTCCAGTGCCAGAATGCAGTCACGCATCGTCATGGGCGAATGTTCATGGCGCCCAACGTTCATATCCTTTAACGATGATGAAATATCTTGAACACATCTGGCTGCCAAGCTGGCCCCCGCAAAGGAAGCAGAATGACATCCCGACCGCGGACTGGTTCAAGGACGTTCAGGGCAGCGGATGGTTCGACCAGGACCGTGCTGGCCTTCGTCCCGGGGAATTAAAAAAAGGCCGATCCTTGCGGATCGGCCTTTCCGGTCAGGAGTTTCTCAGGCCTGGTGGGCCGCTTTCGCCGCCTTCAAGGCCGCCAGGAGCTTGGTGCCGTCGGGGGAGCCCAGACCCGTCACCGCATCCCAGCCGGGGCCGGCATTGAAGTTGCCGTTGGTGCCCTGGGTGATGTCGTTGAACGCACCCGGATTCTTGTAGTAGAACGGGTTGAGGAAGCCCAGGTCG
>DASYBA010000096.1:0-3936 GCA_036501005.1 Candidatus Xenobia bacterium
GGCCAGGTGGTCATCAGCCGGCGCCTCGAAGATGGGCAGATCGCGGCCTCGGTCTTCTTTCTCGACGTCTGGTGCATCGGCGTCAAGACGGCCTTCCTGGCTGTCGTCTCGTCGCGGCGCTTCAGAGACATGCTGAAGACCCCCGACAATTCCCTCAAAGAAGTGGACGCGCCCTGTGCCCGCAAGCTGGTCGAGGAGGCCATCCGATACGCCGGCACCCTGGGTATCGAGCCGCCCTCCGACTACAGCCTCGCCGCCAAGGTGCTGGGCGACATCGACCCCATGCGGTGCCGCCAGACGTTCCGTTTTGGCAAGAGCGGCAAACCGTGCTTCGTCCCGGGCCCGGCCTGTTCACCCGAGCGCACCCGCAAGATCGTCGAGGCCCTCACCAAGCATTGCGGGCTGGGCGGCTTCGAGTTCACGTCGTGAAATTCACTCGGCGGCAACAATCCCGGGGGCGAAACCCGCTACACTGACCCTGTGCAACTGCCTCCCATTCCCGACGTCGCCTCCATCGTCAAGAACCCCAACCTCCACCTGGTGGCGCTGAACAAGGAGGTCACCGCCGGCCATCGGGCCTTTGGCTCCCTTTTCCAGGCCATCGTCGACCCTGGCTTTACCGGCAGCTCGGAGGCCGCCCCCAACTGGTTTGCCATCTCGCCCTACGCCTCGCGGGAGGCCGGTCAGGCCATGCAGGGCGCCCAGGATGCCAAGAACGTCATCCACGCCGCCTTCGCCTCCGGGGCCACCATGATGCCGTTCTTTCCCCTGCGACTGGCGGGGGCCGTGCTGAAAGCCGTGTGGGATGCCACACACGCCGACTTCGACCTGAAAAGCTATGAAGACCCGGTGGTGGCCGCCATCTCGGCCGATCGCGTCCTGAACCTGGTGAAGACCGCCCCGGGGAAGGGCCTGGAAGCCAAGTTCATGGCCGTCGCCAATACCCTCGGCAATTGTCTCGAGAGCGGCAACCGGGCCATCTTCGGAGATCTGGGCGGGTCCGCCGAGACGTACCTGAAGTGGCGGGCGCAGCAGGACTCGGTCACGCCCGACAAGGTGGTGCAAGATTTCGACCCGCCCCACCGGCAAGACGCCGCCCGCATCTTGTCCCAAGGCCGAGCGGTGGTCAGCGGCTCTGGCCCCATCCCATCCGACGTCGACGCCTGGCTGCCCGGATTGGCTCCCGAAGCGCTGTTGCCGGGCGGCTTTGCGCTCTACGAACTGGCCGGACAAAGCCGGGACCCCCAACAGCGCGACCGGGCCATCGATCTGGCCAACATGCTGCTGGCCTGGCACGAACAGCACGACGTGGCCCAGGCCGCCTTCACGCCGCCCAGTACGCCGCCGGGCGAGGTCAATCGCCGCCAGTTGATGGCCATCGCCACGCCCACCATCGGGTTGCCGCTGCGCGAGCACGGCTGGACCTACGACGCGTACCTGGACCACCAGCCTCACTCACCCCTGGCTCCGCCGCCCACCACCACCCACAACTGGGCGGACTTTCGCGACCGCTGGCCCGCCATCCTCGACTCCTTCGACGACGCCTACCAGGAGCCGGGCGCCATGTGGCCCATGCCCAACCCCGATCCCGCCGTGCCTTTGCGGGCTGCCGCCCCCCAACCGCTTCGCTGGGCGAGCGTAGCTCGAGGAGCGCAGCGACCCCGGCTGGCAACTCGGGGAAGCTCTGCGGCATCGGCTGCGCCACTACTAGCCAACGCCCACCTCGAGGGCTCCGCCCCCCTGGTTAACAAAACTGTGTCGAATGGCAACATCCCGTTAACAAAGTTAACAAAAGGGATACACCCAGGTCACAGACGCCGGTAACAAATCTGGTAAAATGGACACATAGGTTGGGTTTGACAGTGTTGGGAGTCTAGCAAGCAGGAGTACGCTAACATGTTCGGACACGGCATGTCACCTCGTATGGGAATGGGCATGGGCATGGGCATGATGCAGCCGGGTGGCGGCTCTGCCATGATGATGGGCGCCATGGGGCTGGGCCTCGGCGTCGGGCTGGGCATGGGCCTGGCCGAGTCGTCGCAACTCTCACCCGAGGCTCGCCAGATGAGCCAGCAGAACTGCATGCAGAACTGCCAGCAGGGCAACCAGCAGCAAGAGATGATGATGCTCATGATGATGCTGATGCAACTGATGGAGCAGATGAACGGCGGAGGCCAGCAGAATCCCTACGGCAATCCGTATGGCGGCTTCGGCGGCAACCCCTATGGGGGCGGTTTCCCGGGCGGCTTCCCTGGCGGCGGCGGGTTCCCTGGCGGCGGTGGATTCCCAGGGGGCGGCGGGTTCCCCGGCGGCTTCGGTTTGCAGGGTCGCGGCGGCGCCAGTCCCTACGGCGGCAGCAGCAACTATAACGTTCCCGGGGCCACCGGTAGACCGAGCCAGGCCGTAAATATCGCCAATCAGTTCCTGGGCAGAGGATCCGGCAGCTTCACCTTCGCCAACTATTCCCACGCCGGCGGCAGCGGCAATGATTGCGCCGACTTCGTATCGGGGTGTGTGGCCGACGCCGGCACCTTCCACAAGACGGGTGCCGACGCCAACGTGGGCAACTTCCAGCGAGACCTGGCCAGCCAGGGGTGGCGCCAGACCACCAACCCAGAGCCGGGCGACGTCGCCATCGTGAACGGCAGCCAGCACGCCGAGCTGGTGTCCGGCCCCGGCGGCCAGTGTATCGGATCAAATGGCGGCGCCACCAACCAGCACGTCAGCCACGACACGCCGAGCCGGTGGGGCCGGGTCGTCTATTGGTCGCCGCCGCAAGGCGGTCAGGGCCAAGGCCAGGGCGGTCGCGGCTTCAACTAACCTCTTCGAGGGCTGTAGATAAAGACCGGTTTGCAATACAGCGACCGGTCTTTTCGCGTCAGCTCTTCCGACAGGCCCGGGTCCAGCCGAAGAGAACCGGCCAACGCCGCCTGGACGTCTCCGGCCGGGGGCAGGATGAAGCGCAGGCACACCAGCCCGCCTGGTGCCAGCGCTCGCCGCGCCGCTTCAGCCAGACGGCCGATCCACCCGATGGTGGCCATGTCGGTCACGTTCGACAGCAGCACGCAGTCTATCGAACCGGCGGCCTGCCGTTCCAGCCACGCTGCCATGTCGTCCTGGCACAGCGAGAGGCGCGGCAGCATGTCTCGGACGACCTCGAACCCGTCCGCCTGCAGGTAGGGGGGAAGCGCCTCGGGTCCGTATCGACCGGTCAGCGCCTGCCACAGGTAGGGGTTGTGCCGGGGAGGACTCCCCAGGATGGCGTGCTCCACCCGCTCGTGCATCACTTCAGGAAAACGGCGGGGAATCCGGCGCACGTAGTCCCGGATGAACACCCGGCCCAGCACGGTCCGGCTGCAGGCGACGTAGAACATCTGCCACCACCGTCGGTCGTCCCACACGGTTCGATAGAAGCCAGCGGCATCTTCCTGGGCCAGGAGCTCGGCGATGTCGTTCCCGTCGTGCACCAGCCGGCGAAAGAGGTGCCGGCCTAGCTTCAGCATCCGATCCATGCCGCCGCTTTCGTTGAGCTCGTCCAGGTGCAGGGCCAGGACCGGGCCATAGGACATTCGTTCGAAAGCCAGTCTCTTGGAGGCCACCAGATCGAGTTGCCAGCGGTTCAAGTCGACGGCATGGACCCGCTCCGGCCGCCGGGTGAGAAGCGATAGCGCCGTGCAGCCGCCCGATGCGACGACCGCCACCCGTGAGCCGGGCGCTCGCTCCAGCACGGCCATCTCGACTTCGGCGTCTTCTTGCACCTGGCCGAACACCACGCCCGGCCGGCTGGACCAGAACGGATTGGGCTGCACGACGCACTCTTCGCCCAAGGAGGCCAGCACTCCCAGGAGCGAGAAAGAGCGGGAATGCACGTCGTTCTCCCCCTCCTGGCGGCGGCTCGAGTTCCGGTCTCGGCGGCGGTGCTGGAGGCCTGGGGGT
>DASYBA010000097.1:0-2015 GCA_036501005.1 Candidatus Xenobia bacterium
GTACGCACCGACCAGGGATCGTCACCGACCTACAGCCTGCGCTGCCTCAGCGGCCCCCAGTTCAAGCCCTCGGCCTCCCAGCCCAGCCCCGTCCGCTCCGGGCAGGCCTTCGTCTCGATTCGCACCATCAAGGCGTCTCCCTTCGGGAACGGCCGGCTCTACTACGGCGGCTACGACAACGACTTCCACCCGGCTAACGGGGCGGCGTGGATCGCCTCTTCAACGCTGCGTGCCCTACACCTCGGCGACCAGTCGAACGGGGCACGGTCATGACGAAAACCACCCATGTAGTGCGATCGAGGACGTGGGTCGCCCTCGCCGCCATCTCGTTGCTCGTCGCCGTCGCGGCGTGCGGGTCGGCCACGCCGAGCGGCGCGGCGAGCAGACCCGCCACCGCTGCATCGCCGTGGGTCAAGGACACCGTGCAGGCGCTCGACATCTTTCTGCCCGACGCCAACAGCGACTACTACCTGGGCGGGTTCGGGACCAGAAACGGTGCCCGCACCGTCATCTCTGGGAAGGTCCCCAAAGCACGCTACTGGTCCTTCGTGGCCTATCCGTTGCCGGCCACGAATCCGGTCACCCACGTGCATGACACACAGATCGTGCAGTCCCACGGCCGCTACAAGGTGACGATCTCGGCCAGCTGCGCCGGCATCAAGGGCACCTGTCTGGCCACCACCAAGGCCGAGCAGGCCGGGATCGTGGTGCTGCGGCTCTACGTGCCCGTCGACCTCAAGGCCGCAGGAACCGGGGGCGTGCCGCTTCCCACTCTCTCGTACTCCAATGCGGGAGGATCACCGGTCTCGCTGGCCACGGCGACTGGCTCCAAGGCTATCGGGAACCAGTTGGCCTCTTACCAAGCAGAGCACGGCGCCTTGCCGAAGGCGCTGACGCAGAGCTACCCGCCCGACGCCCCCGTCCCCACGGTCACCGCGGGTCGCCCGCCCCAGGGGCGGATCGCGCACGGCACCGGCAAGTTCAACAACCCCGACAATATCTACGAGCACGTCTCCTACTCGACCACGCAGGGCAACCTCGTGGTGTCGGCCCAGGCCCCGACCTATCAGGCCGATTCGTTCTCGTCGGTCAACAACTTGGCCCGGCCGGCGAAGAAGTCTCCTCAGGTTCGCTACTGGTCGCTCTGCATCGTGCTCTCCGGCCTCCATACCGGTGACTGTCTGCGCGACGAACAAGTCCACTTCCCGCCCGGAAGCAATCGCTTCACCCTCATCGTGGCGCCGACCTGCCCGGTGGCCGGCTACCTGAACTGTCTTGTCGCTGGTCCTGAGCCGCTTCAAGTGTCGCTCGCCTATCGGTACCTACTGCCTAGTGCGGCCTTCGCCCCCATGGCGTTTCAGGGACCGTTCGGACTGACGGCCGCCTACGTGGCCCGGCCGCGGTGAGGGTCATGCTCCGTTCGAGTACGTCCCGATGAGCCACTTCATGTTGGGCACCGCGTGGTGGGACCAGGGCATCAGCCTCCTGGCCCGGCACGCCATCCGCTACGTCGCCGTCCTGGTTCTCATTGCCGCGGTGACCCGATGGGCGATCTGGCGTCGCTCCCGTCGACCCGATGGGGCCACCGAACCGGTGCGAGCCGCAGCCTTTGGGATCGAGCTGACGGTGTGGGTCCGCTACGCCGTCATCGGGCTCATCTTGGGCGGTACCTGGGTCTGGCAAGAGAGTGAGGCTCCGTGGATCCACGCGATCCGGGTGGTGGTCCTGTTGGTCGTGGTGGCCCCAGTCATCCGTCGGGTGCGGCAGCGCTACGGGAAACGGGCGGGCCGCCAGCTTGGGGGAGGAGTTTACCTTCGGGGATGGATCATGGCCAAGCTGGTCCTGGTCGTGCTGGCCTTCGGGCTTGAGTTACTGCTCGAACAGTGGCTGTCGCCCAACGCGGCGGCAGAGATCGTGGCGCTCTGTCTCGGCGTCACTGTCGCCATCGCTGGACCCTTGCTCCACGAACGGCTGGTAGCCGGCTGGCGTCGACCGTGCCCGGCTGCCCCTCAGCT
>DASYBA010000098.1:0-6776 GCA_036501005.1 Candidatus Xenobia bacterium
CCGACAACATTCCCCGCTGGTGTACTGAATATGAGCGGGCCATCTCGGAGAGTGGAGGCGTCGACTTGCAGATCCTCGGTATCGGAGAAGATGGCCATATCGGTTTCAACGAACCCACCTCATCTTTGGGGTCTCGCACTCGCCTCAAGACCCTGACCGATGCGACCACCCATCAAAACCAGATGCTGTTCAAGAAGCATGGGGGGTACGTTCCCCGCCACGTCATCACCATGGGCGTGGGCACCATCCTGGAATCCCGCCGTTGCCTCATGCTGGCGTGCGGCGCCCACAAGGCAGATGCGGTAGCGGCCATGGTGGAGGGCCCGGTCACGGCCTTCTGCCCAGCTTCGGCCTTGCAACTGCATCCGGATACGATCGCCCTCATGGACGAAGATGCAGCCCGCCACTTGAAGCTGTCGTCCTACTACCGCAACGTCTATCGAAACAAACCCGAGTGGCAGCAACTCATCTAGTCGTTCTCAAATACGGGGGCACTTCCGTATCGACTCCGGAGCGGCGTGCCCTGGTGGCATCGCGCATCGTCGCTCGGGTCTCGCAAGGGGAAAAGCCCGTCGTCGTCGTCAGTGCCATGGGACGGAAAGGCGACCCGTATGCAACCGACACGCTCATCGGGCTTTTGCATGCCATCGGGGGCAAGGTGCATGCTCGAGAGATGGACCTCATGATGTCGTGTGGGGAGATCATTTCGGCCGCCACCATGGCGCATCTCCTGACCGCGACCGGATGCCGGGCGACCGCCCTGACCGGGGCACAGGCCGGCATCATGACGGAGGCGGCGCCGGGCAAGGCCCGCATCGTGCGTATCGATCCGTCGAGGATGCTGCGCGAGCTGGAGGAGTATTCGGTAGCGGTCGTGGCCGGCTTTCAGGGCATTACCGACAGTGGGGTGGCGGCCGACGTCACCACCCTCGGCCGGGGCGGCAGCGATACGACCGCGGTGGCTCTGGCGGCCGCCCTGCACGCCGATGCCTGCTATATCTATACCGACGTCGACGGCGTGTACACGGCCGACCCGCGGGTGGTGCCCAACGCCCGGCGGGTGCCGCGGCTGTCCTACCAGGAGAGCCTCGAGCTGTGCCGATATGGGGCCAAGGTCGTGCATCCCCGGGCGGTTGAGCTTGGCTTCACCCACGCGGTGCGGATTTGGGTGGGGCACTATGAAGGGCAGGGTGAGGGTTCCTGGATCGTCAAGGAGGCCGACATGGAGATTTCCAACCGGGTGACGGGGGTCAGCGGGGAGAAGGGGCTCTGCCTCATCACCGCAGCCGACGTTCCCAATCAGGCCGGCGTCGCCGAGGTCATGATCAAGCCGCTCCTCGACGCCCATATCGAATTCAAGCTGCTGCAAAGCGGGAGCGTCATCGAGAAGGCGACCATGTCGTACGAAGTCAAGCCCGACGACCTGGAGAGCGCCATGGCCACGCTGTCGCACGTGACCGGAGTGTATCCCGGGGTGCGGGTGGAATGTCGCCGCAACCTCGGCCGGGTGACGGTGGTGGGGACGGGCATCGGACATCCGGAGTACCTGTGGCGGGTGCTGCAGACCCTCAAAGAGGTGGGTGCCAACAATTACCAGATCGAGAATTTCGAACACCGCATCTCGTGCTACATCGACGAGAAGGACGTAGAAGCGGCCACCCGGGCGCTGCACGACGCCTTTGAGCTGGGCAGCGTGGCTTAGCGGGCTCCGCCCCCCAGCCGCTTCGCTGGGGCCCCCCCGGCTGGCAGCTCAGGGAAGCCCTGCGGCATCTGCGCTTCGCGCCCTACTAGCCGGCGCCCACCTCAATGGCTGCAGTCGCAGCGGCGGAAACCTCGAGGGCTGCCGCCCCCAGCCGTTCGCTGGGGCCACCCAGGAGGATGGAGGGGGCGGGCGAGCCAATCATGGGGTGATGGCTGGCGCGATTGTTCCAGGCGGAGGCGGATCCCATGGTGTCGCTCGCCTGGCTCGGTCGGAGGTCCGGTCGACCGAGGCCCCGGCGGGCCCTGCCGAGAGCGTCGTCCTGTCGCACGGACATTTCCGCCACGGGTGGATGGCGGTCGCCTCCAAGGTGACCCTGGCCGTCACCGTGACCCTGGCCGGCGCGACGGCCATGTGGGCCCAGTCGACCCCGGCGCCCCAGGCGGATGATGAGACGACCAGCGATTCAGCGAGCACGGCGGGGCGGTTGCAGAAGGTGGTCGACAAGGCGCAAGCGGTAGCCGACAAGGTGCAGGACTCGAAGCCGGCGCATGAGGCAACCAAGGTTGTGGGGCCAGCGGTCCACACCTGGAGGCACGATTTTGGGGGCGTCCACTTCAGTTTCCAGCCCTTGGTCGAGGAAGTCGACATGGCCGACCGGGGGCTGCTGCGGGCGAATGAGCGGACGGTCCTGGGCAAGACGCGGGTAGCCGTCGACGAGCATCTGGGTCAGTGGACGGCCGAGCAGAGCGCCATGGGCGAGTATGTCGTGCAACGCAACGTGGGCGTGGGTCACGAGGACGCGGCCGATCCTCGCAATCCGCTGGATCGGAACTACCAGGGCCCGCGGGTCATGTTGGAGCAGAACCTCACCCGGCCGCTGGGAGTGCAGTCGACTGCCGGCGAGGCCTTGACGGTGCGGCAGCAGTTCAAGACCAACTGGGGCCTGCGGCTCCGCACGCGCGAAGGCGTGGTCGTGCCCAGCGACGGCGCGTCGCAGCCGTTCGGGAGCTTCCTGGTGGAGGCCATGAAGAAGATCCCGTTCCAACTGTTTGGCAAGCAGCACAGTGTCGACTTCGGAGTCGGCCCGCAGGTCAGCGCCAACCGCCAGGAATCGCATCACATGGGCGTCGGGGTGGACTTCAACCTGCACTGGTAGGCGCGGAGGTAAGATGGGCCCGGCTGCCACTGAGTCCTCACAGACCTTTCTCGACCCATCACCGCCGGCCGACGGGACGGCTTGCCCGCCCGGACGGGCAACGGATTCGCTGCCTGCTGGTTGATGAGCGTTCGTGTAGACCCGCCAGTTTGGGGGCTTGGGGTGAGGCCCCAGACGTTGTGAACAAAGTTGCCCTTAGTTCACACGCTGTTAACAAACCCGAGTTGCGGCTGTGTTACACTCCTGTTGCGCCAACGACCAGGTGGACAGCGGCGCAAGACCGTAGCGAAAGCTCCACGGTCATCGTTTTTGATCCTTCGATTTCTCTTTTTTTTCTGACGCCTCGCATCTTATTCGCCCGCATCGTTCCGATACGGGCTTTTCTTTTTTTCAGGTTCCCGAATGTTTCGCTGTCAGAGCGAACTGTTCGTCCGGGGAAGCGAACATCTTGGGGTAGTTTCGCTGGTACAGCGAACATGTTGTTTGGAAGACCTCCTTTCGTTATAATTGCTGCAGGTCGGCGAGAACAAAGTCGACGAACGAGGGGTGCAGCACCTGGCGTAGGGAGTACCCCCGGCGGGGGAGGCCCAGGCCCCAGGTGCGGCGGGCGTCGTCGTTGGCGCTGCCCGTGTGGAACCGCCTTACCTGCGCAAGCCACCGTCCCAGTATCTCATGCATGACGTACGCCCTCCTTTCCGACAAAGGGTATCGACGAGGGGGGCCGCCGGCCAGAAACCCGGGGTAAAAGCCGTATTAAAACCGGGCGCAACGCCCGGTGTTTCAGAAGCCTGCTACTACCTCCATCCGGCCCGCGGGGCCCGGGTCACGCCAGCAGCGATTCGATATCGGCGACCGATAGCTCATCAAAGCCGTCGATGACGCGGTGGGCCGCCGAGAGCGCCTGCCGGTCTCGGCTCGACGTGATGGCCACCACCCGCATGCCCCCCCGCAGGCCCGCTTCCACCCCCTGCGGCGCATCTTCGAAAACCACGCACCGCGACGGCGGCAGCCCTAGCCTTTCCGCCGCCACCAGGAACACCTGCGGGTCCGGCTTGCCGTGCTGGACATCCTCCCCCGTGCTGAGCGCCCGGAACTGCTTCGCCACCCCGAGAAACTCCAGCGCCATGCGCACGTTCGCCATGGGACCGCTGGATCCGACCGCCAGGCCGTAGCCCTCCGACGCCAGCCTGTCGATAAACGGCACCACGCCGGGCAGCCCTCTTGCCTGGGTCGGCAGAAGTTTTCGATAGAGCTCCTCCTTGCGGTCTGCCAACCTGTCCCGTTCCTCGGTCGGCAGCGTCCGCCCCAGCCAATACGGCACGATCTGGTTGTTGTGCATGCCGAAGGTGTGGTTGAACATGTCGTCGCCGAAGGGCACCCCGATCTCCTCCCCGAGCTGCATCCAGGCAGCTCGGTGGGCCTCCCCTGAGTCGATCAAGACCCCGTCCATGTCAAAAATGGCGCCGTACTTCAAGAGCCCTCCCGGCCGCACCCAAGGTGCGTTCCCACTGGTCTACGTCATCGGTCCACTGTTCCATGACGGGAAACTCCCGCCCCTCCAAGGCCACCGCCCATTGCGGGTCGGACCACCGCATGATGTCGGACACCCGATACCCTTCCACAACGCCGGGCAGGACCACCGCCAGCACCTGTCGGGCGGGCGCCGTAAAGGCATCCAGGGCCGATCGCTGGCTATCCGATACCTCCTGCCAGGCCGGATCCAGGCCATCGTATCCGACCACCCGGCGGGGGCAGACCGGCACGTCGAAAACCGCGAAGGCGCCGTCGTGACCGCCCACCTGGCTGCTCAGGATCCAGGTGCCCTCTCGCCGCACGAACCCCCAATCTGCCGTGTCGGGAAACCCCGCGACCCACGGATGGTCCATCCGATAGTCGGCCGCCGTGCGACTGACTTCCGCCACCGCACGGTCGCCCAGCTTATCGCCTAGTCGACAGGGCGTCTCGGGGCGAGACAGGGGCGAGGTCGACAAATGGTTCTCCAACCACGGCGGCGAGCCGTCGAAAAGCTGGCCCGCCGACTCGGTCCACGTACTGAGGTAGTCCCGCCCCAGCCAGGTGATGCGCTGGCTGAGATAGCCGGCGGTGCGTTTTCGCCCGGGCGCGGGGGTCGGCCACGGGGCCGCCTTGGCAGCCGGGGATACCACGATGCGATCCTCGCTCCATAGCACCACCGATTGCCGGATGACGTCGACATGGCGAAAACTGCCCCCGTGAGGCGTCCACAGCCCGGGGAGCTCGCTGGCCTGCACCACCCCGTTCACGCGGCGAATCCACAGGGTGCGGTAGTGGTCCGGCGCGGGCACAAGGAAGCGGCCGTGATGTCCGATGCTGCCGCGCCCGTCCCGCCGCAGGCCCAGGAGGAACCCCCAGTCCGACGAGCCCGCGGGCCAGGCCAGGCCACTCAACATGCCCACCATCGCCAACATCCACAGCGTCCTGGCCACGTCTATCACTTTGGCTCCCCGCAGGGCCCTCCCTCTAGAGGACGGGTGATCCAGTGAACCGAACTTTCGCTCGACCTGTGTCATGATGAGGTGGAAGGGGCACATTTGAAGCACTGGACGTTAATGCCGGGCGCGGAGGTCATCGAAGTCAATCGGTCCGCCGCGGTCGAGATGGCGCAACTCGGCATTCCCCCTTGTATCAAGGTGTGGCTGCAGAAGCGCATGACCCCCCCTCGAGTCCTGGTCCTGCCCGACACGTTCTTCCGCCGGGGCGTGGTGCAGGTGTGCCTGGAATTTTTCCTCTACCACTTCCTTTTCGTGCAGGGCAAGGCTTACGGCCGCCTCCCGGAGGACGCCCGGCTCACCCTGGTGGGCACGGAAGACCAGTTGCGGCGGGCTCGCCGCGTGCTGGAAGTCACCCTCTTCGGGTTCAAGCCCGAGGAGATGCGGGCCTGGACCGACCTGGCCGCTTACGGGGGGCTGGGGCGGCGCCTGCCGGACCAGACGCTTCACATGCTTCGCCACCTGCGTACCTGGTTTACCCCCAAGAAATGCGGTTTTTCCGAACTGCGCGATCTGGTCCGACAGGCGGTGCAAGAGCGCGGCGTCCCGACCTTCGGCTCCACCCAGGCCGTTCGCGCCCTGTCGAAGACCTGCCCTCCGCTGGTGGCCGACTTTGTCGACCGCTATCGAAACGAGCCCCTGGATGAGATCAAGATCCTGGCGTGGGAGCACAGCTCCATCTCCTTGGACGACGCCATCGAGTGGCGGGCCTACGACAGCCAGGGGCGGGCACGGCTCCTGGGTGACGACGTCTTTATCGAACATGGCGGCAACAATGAATTTCGCCTTGTCGCACCGGACAGCGCCGTCACCGTCAATCTCAATTTCGAGGCCGATCAGGCGCCCTACCTCATCATGCTGCCCCCGGCCGCGGAACCCGTCGTACCCGACGTCTTCCAGGTGCTTTGCCTGGGGTCCGATTCCGGCTTTGAGGTCGAGCACCCCACCACCGGCTTTGCCATCTGCCTCAATGGACAGTGGGCCGTGGTCGATGCCCCCGTGTGCGCCTCCTACATGCTGGGCCAGTACGGCATCCATCCAACCGACGTTCGTGTCGTGCTGGAAACGCACGGCCACGAAGACCACATGGGCAGCGGCATCCACTTCCTTTTGGAGTGCCTCACGGCCGGTCACTGCTACTCGTATGTCGCCGCCGAGCCCGTGTATCGAACTTGCCTGGTCAAGGTGGCTGCCATTCTTGGCGTGACCGAGGAGGAAGCCGAGATCCTGCTCAACCAGGGCTTCCGAGCCAAGACGCCGGGCCGCGCCAGGGCTCTGCGCATTCGTCCCGGCGAGCCGGTTCGCATGCTGGGGGCGACCTGGCATTTTGTCTGGATGGTCCACCCGGTGCCCACCACCGGGTTCCGTATCGAACTGGCCCAGGGTAAGC
>DASYBA010000099.1:0-5247 GCA_036501005.1 Candidatus Xenobia bacterium
ACTCGACAAAGCTCTGCGGTAGGCAAGCCAGGCTGGGGCGCCTGGACCCTGCTATTACATGAATATGCACCCGAAACCAGCGGACGCCGCGGGCGCGACTGCAGAGGACGATACGCTGATATTTTCGCCGGCGAATGGTAGACCGTTCGCCCGCAAAAATATTTGTCTGGCAGCGGAAGACAAGGCTAGATAAGGCGCAACGGCGAGCGGTTCTGGCGCTGGTGTTCTGCCCAGCCCCGCCAGTTGCTGGAGGTTGCCCAGCAGCGTGCTATTGGCCACGGAATCGTCCGCCGCATGAGCTTCCGGCGGCGCCGTATGCGAAAGCCCCCATGGGAGACGTCCCCACCGATAGAATCCGGCTCTGTCCTGGCGTGAATGCCCACCCGCTTCGCCGACAACCCATCCAGCGATGGGCGAGCGGATTGTCCTGTCCGGGCGGCACCACGCTCTGGCCGCGGCCTGCCCAGGAGGGGCAGCCAGGCAGGGTTGACCACCTTGTCGACGATCTTGAAGCGCCGTCGCGGCGTCTTGGACCCTGGCTGTCCTATCACATCGCGCGCCAAGCCCAGGATTCGAACAGCCCGCCTCGGGGTATCACTTTCTCATCAAGATTGTGAAAGGAGCCTATCCTTATGCCTCCGGAACCGTTCGACCCCGACATGGAAGAGGACATGGAAGACGACACCGACGACCTCGACGCGGACCTGAGCTGGGGCGCCGACTGACGTTTCGGTAACCTTTCGGCAACCCTTGCTGAAGTCGCGACTGCTATATTGGAACCCTGGCAGGATGATAGAGAAGCCGCCAGTGGGAAAGGCAGTGCGCGATGCCGGTCGAGACGTCCCCTTTTTATTGGCGATCCACCGATCCCCGGAGTCCCATTCCGGTACCTGTCGGCGGATCGTCGCCCCCCTCTTTGACGGCCGACTACGACGGCCCCGTCCTGGTCGTCAACACGGCCGCTCTGGAGAACGCCCATGGCCCCATGGTGGGCGCCCAGAACCTGCTATATGGCGTTCGAAGCCTGGCCTGTCCGATCGCCTATGTCGACGACGGCCACCGGTCGCCAGGACTGCTCTCGGTCTACCCACAGGGAGATCAGGTCGCGACCTTTACCGACCTGCAGAAGGCCTGCCCCCGGGCCCATTTCTTCCTCCTGGGCACCACGGCGGGCACCGATGCCCAGAACACCGCCGACGGCCTCTATCTCATCAACACGGATCCTCAACAGAAGGGCGTGCCGGCGGGCTTCCATGGGGTGATATCGGACGACTTCACCTCGGGACTGCAAAACAAGATTCTGGACGACCTGCGCCGCCGCCTCAGCCCCTATCCCAGCGGGCCCGCGGTAGCCATCCCAGGCAACGTTCCGGCCTCGCCCGCCCCTACCCTGGAACGGCAGGGCGCCATGGTCGACGAGAACCTGGTGCAACCCCTGGCCGGCCTGCCCTCTCGCATCGAGGGCTTCTTCGAGCAGCGGCGGCAGGATGTCACGGGCCTGGCCCACCAGGTGCTGCAGTCCCCAGTCGACCCCTTGTCGCCGGCCGCCGCGGCGCGACTGGCGGGGGCACTCATGGCCGGCCACAGCCTCGACCCGGCGGCTCGCAGCCAGGCTTTGCTTCGGATCCTGCGATCCGGTGGAGACGTCCCCGGCCGATGCGATGCCATCCTCTCGCGCCTGCCTCAGATGAATCCCCTGCTCTCGGAGCTGGAACCAGCCGATCAGGCCACGTGGAAGGCCGATCGGCAGCGGATGCAGCCGGTCCGAGGCGAATGGCAGGGCTTCCAGACCTACCTGGACGAGCTGACCGGCACCCGCGAGATCGAAGGCAGCCACATGCACGCCCTCATCGACGGGCCCGAGGTGTTTTCCGAGCGGCTGGCAGCCATCGCCCAGGCTCGAAAGTACATCAACGTCGGCACGTTCATCTTCAATTCCGACGAGACCGGGCGCAACTTCGCCCAGGCCCTGACGCAAGCGGCTGACCGAGGCGTCAAGGTGCGAGTCTACTACGATACGGTGGGCTCGGCACGGACCTATGGCCAGCCTACCGACGAGTCGATGTTCGACCAGCTTCGCCAGCACGGTGTCGAAGTCGTTGAGCACCGACCCGGCCCGCTGGCAGACCACCTGTGCCACCGCAAAATCCTCACCATGGACTGCGGCGACAGCCAGTTGGCTTTCACCGGCGGCATGAACATCGGCAACGAATATAGTGTGCGCTGGCACGACGTCGACTGCAAGATCACGGGCCCGGCTGCCGCCGCGCTGAACCGCATGTTCATTGAAGACTATCGGGCCGACCAGGGCGTCATTCCAGCCGCCGAAGAGGCCGCCATGATGGCCCCCGGACCCGCCGCGGCAGGCGGCGGAGCGCTCCGGGTGATCGGCCACCGCGGCGATCAAGACCAGGATCTCAAATACGTCTATCTGCGGGCTATCGATACGGCCAAAAAGTCCATACAGATTGCGAATCCGTACGTGAGCGATCCGGACATCATCCAGCACCTGATAGACGCTTCCAAGGCCGGAGTCAAGGTCGAGCTCTTCTTCCCGCATACCGTCGACGACGTGCTGCTGCAGCACATCGCCCGGGCCTCCTATGACCGCATGGCGGCGGCGGGCATCCAGCTCTACGAGTACGATGGCAAGCCGATGGCCCACGAGAAGGTCGCGGTGTTCGACGGCCAGGTCAGCACCATCGGCTCCAGCAACTTCGACCAGCGCAGCTTGTACAACAACGACGAAGACAATGTGTGGAGCCACGACGTGGCCACTGCGCACGACATCCAGACGCGCCTCTTCGACCACGACCGCCCCCTCAGTATCGATTACGACCACTGGAAGCCCGGCGCTTTCGAGTTCCTGCTGGACAAGGCGGCGAGCCTGGCCTCGCCCTGGGCCTGACCCCGAGAAGGTGCCCGGCAAAGAGTCCCCTAACATAAGGGCCCCTGCCAGAGACGAGAGTACCTTTGCGGGGGCCCCCCGCGTAGCGCAGCGGCTGGGGGATCGGATTTGAGACTTTAGCGCGGGAGTTCATTTTCAGTGCTTATTCACGAATACCAGGGCAAGCAGATTTTTGCCAAGGCCGGCCTTCCGACCCCTCGAGGCGAGGTCGCCGCCACCCCTGACGAAGCGCGCCAGGTCGCAGAGCGGCTGGGCGGTCGGGTGGTGGTCAAGGCGCAGGTGCACGCGGGCGGGCGTGGCAAGGCGGGCGGGGTCAAACTGGCCGCCACTCCAGCCGAGGCGGCGCAGAAGGCCGGCGAAATCCTCGGCATGAAGATCAAGGGCCTCACGGTCGAGAAGGTGTTGGTGGAAGAGGCCATCGACATCCAGCAGGAGTTCTACCTGAGCATCATCCTCGACCGCTCCAGCAACGGCAATCTCGTCATGTTCTCGCCCATGGGCGGCATGGACATCGAGGCCGTCGCCGTCGAGCACCCCGACATGCTGTTCAAACGGGTGGTGCACTCCCATCTCGGGCTCCAACCGTACGATGCCCGAGCCCTCGCCTACGGGGTCAGGGAGATGGCTCCGGAAGCCCGCAAGGCGCTCATCGGCATCATCCAGACCCTGGACAAGGCCTATCGGCAGAACGACTGCACCCTGGCGGAGATCAACCCGCTGGTGCTGCTCAAGGATGGCCGGCTGGTGGCGGCCGATGCCAAGGTCATCTTGGACGACAACGCCCTCTTCCGACACCCGGAGCTGCAAGCCATGCAGGAGATCGCCGAGGAGGATCCCATCGAGCGCAAGGCGCACGCCGAGGGCCTCGCGTACGTGCGACTGGGAGGCGACGTCGGCATCATCGGCAATGGCGCCGGCCTGGTGATGACGTCACTCGACATGGTGAGCCGAGCCGGGGGACGCCCCGCCAACTTCCTCGACATCGGCGGGGGCGCCCGCGCCGAGGTCGTCAAGAAATCAGTGATGACGGTGCTTTCAGACCCCAACGTCAAGGGCATCTTCTTCAACATCTTTGGCGGCATCACCCGGGGCGACGAGGTGGCCAAGGGCATTGTGGCGGCCCTGTCGGACATCGATACCAAAGTGCCCATGGTCATCCGACTGGCCGGGACTCGGGAGGCCGAAGGACGAGCCATCCTGGCCCAGTCAGGGCTGACCGCGGCCGAGACCATGCTGGAAGGGGCCGAGAAGATTGTGGCCTTGATCGGGAGGAAGTCATGAGCATTCTAGTCAACCGCGACACCCGCGTGGTGGTGCAAGGCATCACCGGCGGCGAAGGTCGCTTTCACACCAGCCAGATGCTGGCCTACGGCACCCGCATCGTGGGGGGCGTCACACCCGGCAAGGGCGGCCAGGTGGTCGAAAACGTGCCCGTCTTCAATACCGTCGCTCAGGCCGTGAAGGAGACCGGGGGGATCGACGCGTCGGTCATCTTCGTGCCCCCACCGACCGCCGCAGACGCCATTCTCGAGGCGGTCGACGCCGGCATCAAGCTCATCGTCACCATCACGGAAGGCATTCCGGTGCAAGACATGGTGCGGGTTAAGAAGGTGCTGATCGACCATCAGGTCACCATGATCGGTCCCAACTGCCCCGGTCTCATCACCCCCGGCGAGACCAAGCTGGGCATTACACCTGGCACGGTCTTCACGCCCGGTCCGGTCGGCTTTGTCAGCCGCAGTGGCACCCTGACGTACCAGGTGGTAGACGAGTTGACCCGGGCAGGTCTCGGCCAGACGACCTGCGTGGGCATCGGTGGCGACCCCATCAATGGGACGTCCTTCCAGGACGTGCTCCGCCTCTTCCGTGCCGACTCGGCCACCAAGGTCGTCGTGCTGGTGGGCGAGATCGGGGGCACGCAGGAGGAGGAAGCGGCCCAGTACATCGGCGAGACCGGCATGCCGGTGATCGCCTTCATCGCGGGTCGAACGGCGCCGGAAGGCAAGAAGATGGGCCACGCCGGCGCCATCGTGTCGGGCAACAAGGGGACTGCCGCCGCCAAGGTCAAGGCGTTTCAGGACGTCCATGTACCCGTCTGCGAGACCACCGGCGAGATCATCGAGCGGGTGGCCCACATGCTGAAGGCGCCGGTGCCCCGCTGAAGATCGAGTACTTCGGGCACTCCAGCTTCCTGTTCACCAGCGGTGAGGGCCGGACGGTCCTCACCGATCCATACGATGAGACCGTCGGGTATCGGCTGCCCATGCGGCCTGCGCAGGTGACCCTGGTCTCACACGACCACTGGGATCATAACCATGTCGCGGGCGTCCCCGGGCGGA
>DASYBA010000100.1:0-2504 GCA_036501005.1 Candidatus Xenobia bacterium
CGGCAAACCGAAATGGGAGGACGACGATGGAACAGGCTGCCCTGGGGTTGTCCTTTCCCCTGGCCGACGCGGCGGTCGCGCCGGCCCCGTCCGTGCCGCTCCTGCCCGCCCTGGCGATGCGCCTGAAAGAGGGCGACCACGGGGCCCTGGAGGGCTTCATCCACCTGACGCGCCCGGGGGCGTTCCGATTGGCGTGCCACCTGCTCGGTGACTATCACGGCGCGCAGGACGTCTTGCAGGACGCCTATCTGAAAGTGCTGCAGGAGATCCACAGCCTGCGCAATCCGGGTGGGGTGAAGACGTGGTTCTTCCGCATCGTCCACCGGCGTTGCCTGGAAGCCTTGCGCAAGCGGCGACCGACGTCTCTGTCGGAGATTCAAGACCACGACCTGATCGACGATCCGCAACTGGATCTGTTGACCGGGCGCAAGATGGCCGTGCGGGCCGCGTTGGCGCTGCTGTCGGAGGCCGATCGGTCTATCCTGCTGCTGCGAAGCTGCCTGGACCTGAGCTATGAAGAGATTTCTGAAACCCTGCAGATTCCCATGGGCACGACCAAGCGCCGCCTGTGCGAGGCCCGCCGGCGGCTGGTGCGCCGCCTCATGGACGCGGAGGAAATGGTATGAAGTGCGAGCGCGTGGAACGCCGGGTGGCGGCCGAGGAGACCCTGGACTGTGACGAGACCTTGCACGTCCTGGGCTGCGACCACTGCGGTCGCTTCGCCGAGCTGATGCGGGACCTGGATGCCGCCTTGCCTCAACTGTCTGAACCTTCTCTCTGGCTGAATTCTGACGCGCTGTTGGCACAGCGGGTGCTGAGCGAGCACCGGCAACCGGTGGCCGGGCGAGGGGTACCTTTCCTGCCCCTCCCCGGCCTTGCGGGGGCCTGGCGGGCCAGCCTGGCCGGGGGCTTCCTCGCGCTGGGCCTGCTGGCCGCCAACCGCCAGTTCAGCGAGGCGACCGCCTGGGAGCAGATTTCGGAGCTGGGCAGCGACAGCCGGCTCCTGACCGGGTGCGCCGCCCTGCTGGTGGCGCTGCTGGCCGCCCTCATGTTCGAATCCGGCCGGTGGTTCCTGGTGCGATGCGGGCTGCTGGCCCGGCCGGAGGGGGCTCCGGAAGGACCGGCCCGTCAGCAGATGGCGAACGGCACGCTCAACCCTATCTATTTCCGCTACCTGGGTCTCTGGACCCGGTCGGCGGCGGCCGTGCCGGGCGTGCTGGCCGGCTGCATGGCCATGGCGGCCCCCTTGCGGGTAGCCCATGTGCCGTGGCTATCGGTCGGGGTGCTGTTCTTGTGGGCGCTGGCCCAGGGGCTGCCGCGAGGCTACTTCGTGGTCAGCTCTGAGCGGCACGGAGGCACCTACGACCTGGTGCGGATGACCGGCCTGTCCGGGCGGGAGACGGCGCAGGGCTACTTCTTCACCGCGGCCGGGCCGACGGCGGTCGAGCTGCTGGCTGGCAGTGCGGTTCTCCTGATCGTGGCTGCCTTTGAGTGGATGCCGATGGGCCTGGCTGTCGCCTGTGTCCTCTTGACGTGGGGCGTGGGCGCGTGGAGTATTGCGGCCGGCATAAGCCTGGGCCGCAGTGGGGCACGTCCCGTCGACCTCCTCTCGGGTCTGGGTCTGCTGGCCCTGTCGGTGGCGGGTATCGCCCGTCTGATCCTGGTGCCGACCGGATGGGCCTGGACGGGCTTTCTGGGGTCCTTGTCGCTCCTCTTCGGGTCACTGTCGGCTGGTCTCCTGAACGGGTTCGAGCAGGGCTGGGGCGAGGATCCGGCCAGCCTCGAGCCTGCCCCCGAGGGACGCTATCGGATGTGGTCCCCGCCCATCAAAGGGGTGGGCCCATTCGTGTCGGTGGCGGTGCGCTCGTATGCTCGGGCCTGGCAGCGGAATGGCCTGCGCCAGCTTGTCGGTCTCTCCGCCGTGCTTGTGCCCCTGGGCATCTGGGGACCAGAACGGGGCATGCCGGCCATCATGTTGATCTTCCTCCTGTGGGGCTTTTCGCAGGCCTTCCGGGTGATGGATCGGGAGCAGCACAGGGCGACCATGTCGCTATTGATGGTCACGCCGCTGTCGACCGCGGCCATGTTCGGAGGCCAGCTCCTGACCGCCGTGCTCCCGCTGCTGCTGCCGTGGGGGCTGCACTCGGCCCTGGCGGTGTTCTTGGATCCCGCCATGGCGGGGGCCGTGTTGACGGTCAGCGGACTGTCGCTCCTCCTCGGCCTGTTCGGGGCTGCGTTGGGGCTCTTGAATCGATACGCCATATCCCTCGAGCTGGTCGAGCGGAGTTCGACCTAGCGCGCTTTCTTCAGCGCTTCGATATCCTTCTTGAGTTGTTCGTTCTCAGCGCGAAGCCGGGTGTTATCGTCCTGGATGGCAATGATTCTGCGGATGTCTCCCTTGATGAGCGAGATCTTGTCGTCCCAATGTTGGACCTCGTCTTTCATACGGGCGCACTGGACATCCAGCGAGGCGTCGTAGAAATAGCCGACGAGGCCGAGGGCGC
>DASYBA010000101.1:0-2379 GCA_036501005.1 Candidatus Xenobia bacterium
GATCGGCGCGGTAGAAGCTGCCCTCGGCCGGGCGTTATGAACCGTTGCGCATGGCCAGGCCACGCCACATGGACCCCTGCTTAGGGTCGAACTCGTAGTACTTGGTGCGGACCGGCTGGAGCTGGCCCCCCGACAGACCGCCGGTCAGGTCGACGACATGCAGCCGGATGGACTTGTAGTGCAAGGCGGCGAGCTGCCGGATGGCGTTGGCGTGGATGGCGTTGCGGTTCCACCGCTCCATGGTCGCCATGTCCTTGAAGACCGCCATGTTGCCCCAGTCGCCGGTGGGTAGCTGCTTGGAGTTGTAGCTCAACAAGCCCCCGAAGCGGGGAAATTCGCCGATGAGCTCCTCGTCGACCGCCTTGACCGCCTGCAGCGTGACTTCTTCAGCGCCGGGTTGCATGGTGCCAAAGAAGCCCACCACCGTGAACTGCAATCGGGTGCGAAGGTCGCCGGGCCGAGCGATGATGACCTGGTGCGGCCGGTCGTTTTCCGTCAGCACGGTGCGGAAGGGCGAACGGGTGCGCCGCAACTCGGGGTGAGCCTGCAGCAGCTCCTCCACTCGGGACAGCATCTGGGCCAAGGTATCGAAATCGGACTGGGCCAGCGTCGGGTCGGTGAACGGGCGGTCGGGCATCCCTGCGTGGGGCGACACCGGATTGAAGACGACCGGTGGTTTGCGAGCAATCGTTTCCATATGGCCTCAGTCAAGCAAGCTTATGTTGTTTGGATTCTACTGATTGTAGCAAGCTCCTGGACTCATGTGGTTAGCTTTTTGTAAGGGGGTTGTCAACATTTTGGGAGAACCATGCGGCCATGATCCAACTGGTCAAGGTGTCCAAGAGGTTCGGTGAAACCTGGGCCGTCAAGGATGTGTCCCTCGACATCCAGACCGGGCAGACGCTGTGCTTTATCGGAACCAGCGGCTGCGGCAAGACGACGACCATGAAGATGATCAACCGGCTGCTCGACGCGACCAGCGGGCAGGTGCTCATCGACGGCCAGGACGTGCAGGCCATGGACGTCATCCGCCTGCGCCGCGGGCAGGGCTATGTCACCCAGAGAGGTGGACTCTTCCCCCACATGACGGTAGCGGAGAACGTCGGGCTCCTGCCCCGCATGGAGAACTGGAAGAAAGAGGACATTCGCCAGAAAGTCGACCACTTGCTGGAGCTGGTCAACCTCGATCCCGCCGTCTATCGGAATCGCTACCCGGTGGAGCTGAGCGGCGGGCAGCAGCAGCGGGTCGGCGTGGCCCGGGCGCTGGTGCTGGATCCGCCCATCATCCTCATGGACGAGCCGTTCGGGGCCCTCGACCCGGTGACTCGCCGCCAGATCCAGGACGAGTTCGTACGCCTCAAGGAGCGCTTTTCCAAGACGGTGATCATGGTGACCCACGACCTGCCGGAGGCGTTCCGCCTGGGCGACGTCATCGCGCTCATGCACGGGGGGAGCCTGGTACAGGTGGGCACGTCCGAAGACTTTCTGCAGCGCCCGGCCAACGAATTCGTGCGCAGCTTCGTCGACGTGCAGGTGGCGTAGTTCGGCTAGCGCTTCCAGCGGGCCACGGCGTTGAGCACCAGCTCTCGGGCCATGGCGAGGCGGGTCACTTGGGCCGGGCGCTCCAAGTGGCCCTCCAGCCATCGGCGCAGCGCCTCGCCCCGCCGAATCTTGCCGGACGACGTGCGGGGCAGGGTGCCGGGGGCGACTGCAATGACCTCGTCGGGCTCAATGCCGACCGCGGCCCGAATGGCCTGGGCACAGCGGGTGGGCAAGTCCGGACTGGCGCGGCGAAACTCTACGAAGACGAGGACCCGCTCGCCTTGCGGCGTGAGGTGGCTGACCGCGGCAGCACACCCGGGTCGCGACCCCGGCACGGACCACGCGGCTTTTTCGAGTTCATGGGGATCGTAATTGGCCCCTCGCACGACGATCACGTCCCGATCCCGACCGGTCAAGTACAGCTCGTCTTCGTGCAAGAAGCCCTTGTCTCCCGTATCGAACCAGCCGTCTTGGAGCGGATGGTCGACCCGATCGACATAGCCTCGGGTGACCGACGGGCCGCGGATCCAGACATGCCCGACTTCGCGTTCAGCGAGCTCCTGACCATCCTTCGCCCGGACGGTGACCTGCACGGTGGGCAGAGGGCGACCGAGGCTGACCAGCTCGAGGTCTGACCCGGGGGTCGCTTGCCCGTGGTGGAGGGCGTCTCGCTCCACCCAGCAGGTTCGATAGGGCCGCCCCCTCTCTGCCATGGTCACGGCCAGTGTGGCCTCCGACAGTCCATAGACCGGCATGAGGGCGTCCTCACGCCATCCCCAGCCCGAAAAACGTCGGGAAAAGGACCGCATGACGTCGGCCACCACCGGTTCGGCGCCG
>DASYBA010000102.1:0-5874 GCA_036501005.1 Candidatus Xenobia bacterium
CATTCTGCACGTGATGGCCAAGGACAAGGCCACCAGCAAGTCGCAGAAGATCAAGATCGAAGCGACCACCAACCTCAACAAAGACGAAGTCGAACGCATGGTCAAGGACTCGGAGAAGTTCGCCGACGAAGACAAGAAGCGCAAGGCTGTCATCGAAGCCCGCAACGAGGCCGATTCCCTGGCTTATCGGGCGGAGAAGACGCTGGCCGATGCCGGCGACAAGGTGCCGGCGGCGCAGAAGACCAAGATCGAGACGGCCATCAAGAACCTGCGCGAGATGCAATCGTCCGACGACGCCAACCGTATTCGACAGGGTATCACGGAGCTGACCCAGGCCCTGTCGGAAGCGGCCTCCCACCTCTACCAACAGCCCGGTGCGCCGCAGCCCGACATGGGTGAGCCGGCCGGGGCCGGGGCCAAGACCGGCGGCGGCAACGACAACGTGGTCGACGCCGAGTACAAGGTCCAGGAAGACAAGTAATCAGTCGTCAGCCGGCAGTCGTCAGCCCCTGCGGGGGCTGGCGGCTGTGGGCGAAGTACGAAAAGAGGTTTTAGATGGCTGGCAAGGATTACTATCAGATCCTGGGAGTCAGCCGCGACGCCAGTGAGAAAGACGTCAAGGCGGCCTATCGAAAGCTGGCCCGCAAGTATCACCCGGACGTCAACCCCGGCGACAAGAACGCGGAAGAGAAGTTCAAGGACATCAACCTGGCCTACCAGGTCTTGTCCGACAAAGAAAAACGCGGCCAGTACGACCAGTTCGGGCCGGACTTCGAGAAGGTCACGCACGGGCCGGGCCCGGGGTACCCGCCGGGCGGCGGAGGGTTCCGGGGCGCGCCCGGGGGTCCTGGCTTCAGCGGCAACTTCCGGGTCGAAGACCTGGGCGATCTGCTGGGCGGCGCGAACGGCGGCCGGGGCGGCCTGGGCGACATCCTGGGCGGCATGTTCGGGGGCGGACGGGCGCGGGGAGGACGACGGGGTCAGCAGCAACATTTCGACTTCGGCGGGGAGGAGACACAGGCTCCGGAGCGCCAGGAGTTTCCGTTGCAGGTCTCGGTCGACGAAGCCTTCCAGGGCACGCGCAAGAGTATCGAACTGCAGGTGCCGCAGGCTTGTCCGCAGTGTCGCGGGGCCGGCGTGGTCGGCAACCGCCGCTGTCCGCAATGCCACGGCCAGGGGGCCATCATGGTGACCCAGACTATCGCGGTGACGGTGCCCCCCGGCGTCACCACCGACACGATGCTGCGGGTGAAGGCCGACGCCACGCGCAGCGAGGACCTCTATTTCAAGGTGGAGGTTGTATCGGATGACCTGTACGAGGTCAAAGGCGGCGATCTCTACACCGAGGTGCCCATCACGGTCACCGAGGCCGCGCTGGGCGGCGAGATCCAGTTCAAGACCCTGAAGGGCACCGCCACCATGCGGATTCCGCCGGGCACCCAGAGCGGCAAGACGTTCCGCATGGGCGGGCTGGGGTTGCCGGCCTTTGGCAAGCGGTCGGCCGGCGATCTCTACGTCAAGGCCCGCATCGTCATTCCCGAGACCCTCACCCCGGAACAGAAGCGGCTATTCGAAGAGATGGCCGCGCTGCCGCAGGAGAACCCGCGGGCATCCTACGGCCGACGCTAGAAGAAAGGAGGCGGCCCCGGTATGAAGAGGACTGAGCAGCCGAAGCAGGTCCCCTGCTTCAGCATGAGCGTGGTGGCCAGGCTGTTGCACATTCACCCGCAGACGATTCGACATTATGAGCGGCTAGGGCTTCTGGCGCCTTTTCGCACGGCCGGCAACGTGCGCCTGTTTTCTGAAGGCGACATCCGCCGGCTGCGCCAGATCAACGAACTGACGGAAATGGGCGTGAACCTGGCGGGGGTCGAGATTATCGTCCGGCTGGTGCAACGTATCGAACAGATGCAGCGAGACGCGAGCGTCCTCCGCCAGGAGGTCGACCATCACTTCCGGAGCTGACCCGGTCAGCACAGATCGGACGGGCTGTAGGCCGTAAAGTTATTCTGGTCGGCGTGATACTCCAGCACCGCAATGGGCTGGTTGTTCGAAAAGGCTGGAGAGCCGTCCGGCGTGTGCATCTCGCCGGGCGTGCCGTGCGCCGCCAGAATGAGACTGGACTGGTTGATATCGTCTTGGAACACTTTTTGACGGCCGGCGATATCGGTGAAAGGGGTCGTCGACGATGCGGGGGGCGGGGGTGAGACCGCTGCAGGCATGACGAAAATCTGTCCGTCCGGCAGGTGCCCGTGGCCGGCCTGGTAGGCATCCGCCACCTGGCTCGTCAGGGAAGTCGGCGTCTCGCCGCTCTGGGCGGCCTTCCTGGCCTGGCCGAAAGCTTGAGCAGCCCGGGCCGCTTCCGCTCTGCCCCGTGCATCTCCAGCGGCAATCGATGGGGAGTGAGCCATGGTGTTTCTCCTTCATGCGGGTGGCCACACGGGTCAGCCACTTTGAGCCCATGATACCAGGGTATCCGGAAGGCCGAAACAGTCCTTTTTGTGAACTAGGCAACTAGCTGACTGCCAATCTGTTAAAACATTAAGATAGCTTAAAATCCAGGAGACGTCTCTTCCTGGGGTTCGAAGGGGCGGAGAAACTTGCCGTCCAGGGCGACGGCCAGGTCCCGCGGCGACACGTCGCCTTCCATGGGGCGGGCCCGATTACCGTAGCTATTGAACAGGGCGTCTTGAATCAACAGGATGAGGGTCGGATCGCCCTCGATGCGCACCTGCCCGTCCGTATCCTCGTCTTCCGCTGCAACCCAGATGAGGGCGGTCGGACGGGGGTGGTCCGGGCGGTCGATGGGGCGCCGGGGACGAGTCAGTCGATATTTGCGGGGCAATGCTTCGACCTACTCGGCGAAATCTTCACCACTTCGTGGCGCCCATCTTTTCCAACGCACCCAGGGTCAGGAAGACGTGCTCGGGATCCTGTTGGTACAGCTTGATGAAGCGTTCGGGACTGGCGAAGTGGTCCAAGCCGACAGAGAGGACCTCGGTGGCCCCATAGTTGTACTGCTTTCCGATATAGGGATCGGCAAAAGAGTCTTCCAGGGCTACCTCATCGTCCTGGTAGTCGCCCTTTGGCACCAGGGTGCTGAGCTTGACCGGCTCGTCGGAAAATCCGCCGTTCTGGCAGCGGGCCCGGACCCAGTCCCGGTTGGCCTGGGCAATCTCCGGGTTGCCCTTCTCCGCTCGGTGGGCCAGTTCGTGGAGGGCCAGGCGCTTGGAGAATCGATCGCCGATGTTGACGGCGTCTGCCTGAAAGTCGTAGTCGGCGCGCGGGCCGGTGTGTCGGAAGTTGAGCTGACTCGGGGCGGGCAGGCCCGTCTGGTGGTGGAATTCGTTCACCCACTTCTTCAATTCGGTCTCGCTGGGGTTGCCCTTCCCGACTTGATCCCGAGCGCTCGAGTCGATATGGACGCGGTCCGATACGTCGTGGACCTGGCCGCTCTTGCGCAACCGCTGCAGGAAGACCGCTCCCCCCTGCCGGGCCTGCGTCGTATTGTCCCGGGTGCGGGCCGCGAGGGCCTCGTCGTTCTTGTCGTAGGCAGCCTGGATCTGGTCCAGGCGGGCGCTGACCTCGGCCTTGCTCTTGCGAACGTGCTCGGGCAGTTTATTGTCAGGAACGCCCAGAATCCTGGCGTGCTGGGCATAGAGCTGGCTCTGCTCGTCCAGGAGGCGGGTCTGGGCGTCGCACAGCTTGGGGTCAGCGGGGGCATGGAGAACGGTGTCCAGCTTGTCCCGGAGCCCGGGGAAGATGCGATCCATGGCCTGCATGCCCTGCAAAATCTGGCGGCGGTGGGTCTGGGTATAGGGGACGTCCATGGCGGGCGGGCCCGACCAACCGACCGTCTGGCGAGAGGGCCCACTCGAGTCGTAGGTGGGCGTGGAGGACGACGAAGCGACCTGGAGTTCGCCGATGTCGAAGGTCGGCACGGCGGAAGTGGCGGCGACGGGGGCCCGGGCTTCAACGGCGGGAGAGGCGACCGGTCGGGGGGTGGCCCGGGCCGCGGTGAGCGTGACCTGCTCGGCGGGGAGGACGGGGGTCTCGTCTGCGAGGACCACAGGCGCAGTGCGAGGCGTCCGCTGCAAGCGGGCGACGTCTGGGGTCGAAGGGCTGAATCCGTTGATCACCTCGGGTAGATAATACCTGCTGGCGGCCGCATAATCAAGCCGCCTCATCACAACCCTCACTGAGCGTAGAACCTTCGCCGATGTTCTACGCTGACTGAGGGTCAGTGGCTGGCGGTGACCTCCTCCAGGCTGACGATGTGGGGTGGAACCGTGTCGGTGTCGCCAGAAATGCGACTGTCCCCTGGCCAAAACCGACATAGCGGTTTTACGGGGCCGATAAAACCGCTATGTCGGTTTTACGCTGGCAATCATCGCCGTCTCGGCCCAAACTCTTGTGGTAGAGGAGGTCAGCGGCCCGGCGCCTCAGACGGATGCGCGGGGCTTGCCGCCGCCGACGTCACGTCCTGCATACTGACGATATGAGGTGCGACCGTGTCGGTGGCCCCTGGAACGCGGCCGTTCTCCTCCAGGATCTGGTTGGCGACCTCCATGAAGGTAAACTGGGCGGTTCCCAGGCAGGCAGCCACCTCCGCCGCGTTGTAGCGGCCCGCGGCAGCCGTATCGAAATCCCGTTGGCCGGTCTCGACATAGCGATGGCCGCCGCGTGGCACGGTGAAGAAGCCCAGGTAGGGGCGCGGCAACTGGGTGAAGCGGTTTGTCTTCGGATCGAAATGGATGAGGGTGACCGTCATGCAGTGGGTGGCGAAGTCGGGCGTGCCAGCCTTTCCAGTCGTCACCAGGACACTCTCCAGGTTCATGCTGCGGAGGGCCCCTCGGTTCAGCTTCTGCCATGTCGGATTACCCGCCAGGCGCTCCTGGATGGCGCAGAAAATACGCAGGTCTGCAGGCGTATCGATGCCGAGCGTGACGGGGAACCACTCACCGGGGGGCAGGCCTGTGCCGCACTCTCCGAGACAGTGCTTCTGGCCGCTGCGATCGAGGTAGTCGCCCGTCACCGGCCCCCTATCGGATAGAATCGACACCGTGGCCTGCAGGATGCGCTGACGGGACCCGGCGACGCCTCGGGCGACCAGCAGAGCCGTCTCCGGGGGAACGGTCTGCTGGCGCCAGCCCACCAGGCGGCAATGGTTATTGAAATTAATGACGGAGGCTCCCCACTGGCCACCATCATAGTCAAAGCGGACCTCGCCGTAGGCATCGGGATGGCTTGGGTCGGTGTATCGGACGGGAGGAGCAGGACGGACGCCCGCGCTCGAGCGCGTGAGCTCCTCAATAACCTGCTGCAGCGCCCCCTTGGCCATCTGCGTCGCCACGTCGTCCGCCAGCGAGCCCATGCTGGGAACCGGCGCCGGCGGAGCGGACCCCCGCTGGACGCCCCTCAACCCCAGGGCCGACACCCCCAGGACCATCAGCAACGCCACCCCATTCGCATGCAACCGCATCCCCAACGTTCTACCACACCGGCCCCCTCCCGGGAAGGGCCGTCGGCTCGGCGCTCGAATAGCGCTCCGTGGTCGTACCCGTCGACTTTCCCGTCGAAGCCTTGGACCCGCTGCTGATCGTTCTGGCCAAGACGCACCAGGGCATGAGCCCCACGCCCATCCAGCAGACGGTCACCGACGAGGGCCTGGACGTCACCCTGCTGGCCTGCACCGCCGGCCCCATGTACCTGCAGCTCTTCTTTCGCATCCGCACCGAGAACGGCGACCTGGGCGTGCCCCTCGAGGTCGACCTGGAAGGCCCGGGCGAGACCCGCATCCCTCTGTATCGGGCCGAGTATCCGTTCTGGCCCGAGCCCGAAGGCGTGGCCAGCCTCCTCGCTCCCCTCCCCGCC
>DASYBA010000103.1:0-1628 GCA_036501005.1 Candidatus Xenobia bacterium
GAGGTCTCGCTCATCCTGGCGGAAAAGAAACGTGTCATTCGCAAGAGCGGGATCCTGGAATACTACGAAGCCCAGGAGAACCTGGCTCAGGTGGGCGGGCTGGAGTCTCTCAAAGAGTGGCTGCGCAAGCGTTCCGTGGCCTTTACCGACGAGGCGCGCAGCTTCGGGCTGCCGCCGCCCCGAGGCGTCCTGCTGCTGGGTGTGCAGGGCTGCGGCAAGAGCCTCTGCGCCAAAGCCATCAGCCAGGTCTGGAACCTGCCGCTCCTCCGCCTGGACGTCGGGCGCATCTTCTCGGGCCTGGTAGGGTCTTCGGAGGAGAACATGCGGCGGGCCATCGCCACGGCCGAATCGGTCGCACCCGCCATCTTGTGGATCGACGAAATCGAAAAGGCCCTGGCCGGGACGGGCGGCGCCGAATCGGACGGCGGCACCTTGTCCCGGGTGTTCGGCGCGTTTCTTACCTGGCTTCAGGAGAAGACCGCGCCCGTCTTCGTCATCGCCACCGCCAACCATATCCAGAACCTGCCGCCGGAGCTCATGCGCAAAGGGCGCTTGGACGAGATTTTCTACGTCGACCTGCCCAACCCCGAAGAGCGGGCGGAGATCTTCCGCATCCACATGCGGCGTCGCCACCGCTCGCCGGAGAGCGTCGATATCGAACGGCTGGCCAGTGCGACCGAGGGGTTCAGCGGGTCGGAAATCGAGCAGGCGGTGGTGGCCGCCCTCTACGAGGCCTTCGACCAGGGCCGTGACCTGGTCACCACGGACGTCGAGAAGGCCGTGGCCTCGTCTGTGCCGCTGTCCCGCACCATGAAAGAGGAGATCGACAAACTGCGCTGCTGGGCGGCGGATCGGGCCCGGCCCGCCTCCGTCGAGACCGCGCGGCGTATCGAAGCGGCCCAACGCCGCCTGGAATATGAATAGGAGGGACCTTCATGTCAGGGATCTTTGTCTTGGCGCCCGTTCTCACCCTGGCCCCCGTCGTATTGACTGCGACGTCGGCGGCCGCCGCCGCCATGGGGTTCTCCATGGTGACCGGCCACCTGGCCAACCTGCGGATCGAAGCGGCCCAGCAGCAAGTCGTCCAGTTCGACGTCGCCGAAGCCCGGGGGCTGACCGAGCTGGTAGGACGCGAAGGGCCCATCATGCTGGACCGCGCCGATGCGTCCATCTGCTTTGCGGCCGGCAAGGGCCGGGTCCAACTCACCGTGCACGGCAAGACCGGGCAAAGCCAGCAGGAGCTGGAGGCGCTGGGCCGCTCGCTCCTCGACAAGATGACCCAGCAGTACGCCTACCATCTGGTCGTATCGGATCTCAAGAAGCGAGGGTTCGACAAGGTGCTCGAGACGACTGAGGAAGACGGTACGGTGCGACTTCAATTGCGGCGGTGGGACTGATGCAGCACCGTTTCGAGTGGTTGGAGTATGCTTCCGAGGTCACCGTTCGGCCCATGGCCCCGACGGAGCGTCCGTATCTGCTGGAAGCCACTCGCCACTATGCCGAGGGAGAGTTCGAACTCGCCTTGCGCGCCTGGTCGCAGGCTCTGCAGACCGACAAAGCCCGGCACGATGCGTGGGCGGGGCAGGTGCACTGCCTGGTGCGGCTGGAGGAGATTCGGGAGGCCCAGG